>NZ_JBEHZD010000211.1:0-12143 GCF_040240285.1 Streptomyces sp. HSW2009
ATGTTGTGGTGGGTGACGAGGTGGTGGGCGACGAGGCTGGCGAGTACGCCGGTGCCACCGGTGATCACCACCGTCCCGTCCCGCTTCGCGTCGGGCGCCGGCGGCATCGTCAGCACCACCTTGCCGACGTGCCGGGCCTGACTCATGAAGCGGAACGCGTCCAACCCGCGCCGCACGTCCCAGGTGGCGGTGGGCAACGGCCGGAGGTCACCCGAGGCGAACAGCGGCATGAGCGCGCCCATCATCCGACCGATCCGCTCGAAACCGGCGTCGATCAGGTCGAACCAGAGGTAGGACCGCCCCGGATGGTCGGCCGCCACCTGCTCCGCATCGCGGATGTCGGTCTTGCCCATCTCGACGAACCTGCCGCCGTCGCGCAACAGCCGCAGCGAGGAGTCGACGTACGCGTTGGCCAACGAGTTCAGCACCACGTCCACGCCGCCGGACGCGGCCCGCGTCCGCTCCTCGAAGTCCAGCGACCGGGAGGACGCGATGCGTTCCTCCGGCACGCCGAGCGCCCGCAGCACCGGCCACTTGGCCGGGCTCGCCGTGGTGAACACCTCGGCGCCAAGGTGCCGCGCGAGTTGCAGGGCGGCCAGGCCCACGCCGCCGGTCGCCGCGTGGACCAGGACGGACTCGCCGGCCCGCAGGTCGGCCAGTTCCACCAGGCCGTAGTAGGCGGTGAGGAACGCGATGGGCACCGAAGCGCCCTCGGTGTACGTCCAGTGCTCGGGCAGTGGTACGAGCAGCCGTCGGTCGACGACCGCGACCGGCCCGAACGAGCCCGGCACCATGCCCATCACCCGGTCGCCGGGCGCCAGGTCGGTGACGTCGGACGCCACCTCAAGGACGACACCGGCCGCCTCCCCGCCCATCACATCCTGATCGACCATGCCGAGACCGAGCAGCACGTCGCGGAAGTTCATCCCGGCCGCCCGCACCGCAAGCCGAACCTGCCCGGGGGCGAGCGCCGCAGCGGCCTCCGGATACGGCACCAGCGCCAGGTTCTCCAAGGTGCCCTTGCCCCGGGTGTCCAGCCGCCAGGGCCCGCCGTCCGCCGGCGGCTGCAATGCCTCCCCGGCCGCCTCCCGCACCAGCCGGGGCACCAACAGCCGCCCCGTGCGCAGGGCGAACTGTGGTTCACCCGAGGCGAGCGCCGCGGCGAACGCCGCTCGTGACGCCTCGTGTCCATCGACGTCGGCCAGTACGAACCGGTCCGGGTTCTCCGTCTGCGCCGACCGCAGCAACCCCCACAGCGGGGAGTGCACCAGGTCGCCCAGGGCCTCACCGGCACCCGCGGCCACCGCGCCCCGCGTCACCACGACCAGCCTGCCGGTGAACCGCTCGTCGGCCAGCCACGCCTGCGCCAGGCCGAGCACCCGGTCGACCGCGGCCAGCACCGCATCGGGCACCCCTGCGTCGGGCATCCCTGTACCGTCCACCCGCGTACCTCCCGCGCCCACCGGGGCGCAGGTCACCAGCACGGTGTCCGGCACCGCGCCGCCGGAGTCGGCCAGGGCAACCAGCTCGGCCAGATCGGGGTACGCGGTGATCGGCCGGCCGGCGGCGGACGCGCCCAACGCGAGGCCGTCCGCGCCGACCAGCGCCCAGGACGCGGCGGACTCCGAGACGGCCTCCGGCGAGGGCGCCTCGGCCCAGTCCACCCACAGCGCACCGTCGCGGTCACCGGAGCCGGCGGACCGCACCTGCTCCTCGGTCACCTCCCGACCGACCAGCGACGCGACCTCGGCCACCGGAGCACCCGCCCCGTCGGCCAAGGACAGCGCCAGGGCGCCCGCACCATCGTTCACCAGGCGAACGCGGAGCGTGGTCGCGCCGGCCGCGTACAGTCGCACGCTGGTCCACGAGAACGGCAGCCGTACGGGGGCGGCGGGGTCGACGGCGCCGTGCAGTGCCGCGTCGAGCAGCGCCGGGTGCAGGCCGAACCCGGCGGCTGCCGCCTGGTGCTCCGCCGGCAGCCGCACCTCGGCGAACAGAGTGTCGCCATCCCGCCACAGCGCCCGCAGGCCCTGGAACACCGGCCCGTAACCCAGCCCGCTCGCTGCCAACCGCGGGTAGAACCCGTCCAACTCCACCGGTTCCGCGCCCGCCGGCGGCCACACCGCAAGGTCCCAGTCCGGCTGTCGGGCACCGCTGCTGACGAAGCCGGTCGCATGGCAGGACCAGCCGGCATCGGGCCCGGCCCCGTCGGGCTGGGAGTGGATGGTCAACGGCCGCCGCCCGGAACCCTCCTCCGCGGCACCGACAGTGAGCTGCAACCGGACGGCCACACCCTCGGGGACGACCAGCGGCGCCGCGAGCGTCAACTCCTCCAGTACGTCACACCCCACCTGGTCACCCGTCCGGACGGCGAGCTCCACCAGCGCCGCCCCCGGCACCAGCACCGTGCCCCACACCGCATGGTCGGCCAACCACGGCTGCGACCGCACCGACACCCTGCCGACCAGCACCGCTTCCCCGCCCCCACCGGCCAACGACAACACGCCGCCCAGCAGGGGATGCTCCGCCGCATCCAACCCGGCCGCCCGGACATCACCCGCCGCCTCCGGGGCAGCCAGCCAGTAGTGCTGGCGTTGGAAGGGGTAGGTGGGGAGGTTCGGGTGGTTGGTGGTGGGTGGGAGGAGGTGGGTCCAGTTGGGGGGTGTGCCGTGGGTGTGTGTGGTGGCTGCTGCGGTGAGGAGTTGGGTCCAGGTGCCGTGGTCGCGGCGGAGGGTGCCGGTGATGGTGGCGGGGTGGTTGGTCGCCTCGGTGATGTCGTGGAGCGGGGTGGTGAGGACGGGATGCGGGCTGATTTCGATGAAGAGGGTGTGCCCGTTGTTCAGTGCGGTGGTGACGGCGTGGGTGAGGAGTACGGGTTGGCGGAGGTTGGTGTACCAGTAGTCGGCGGTGAGCTGGGTGGTGTCGAGTGCTTCGCCGGTGGTGGTGGAATACAACGGGACGTCGCTCTTGTGCGGCTTCAACACGCCGAGGGAATCGCTGAGTTGACCGCGGATGGCTTCCACGTACGGCGTATGGGAGGCGTAGTCGACGTTGATGCGACGGGCGTGGATGTTGTGTTGTTCGCAGTGGGTGAGGAGTTGTTCTACTGCGGTGGTTTGGCCGGCGATGACGGTGGTGTGGGGGCCGTTGTGGGCGGCGATGTGGAGTTGGTCTCCCCACGCCCCGGGGAGTTGCTGAGTGGCCTCCGGGGTGAGGCTGACCGATGCCATGGTGCCGTGTCCGGTGAGGGTGGTGTGGATGGCTTGGCTGCGGAGCGCGGTGACCCGGGCGCCGTCCTCCAGCGTCAGTGCTCCGGCGATGACGGCGGCGGGGATCTCACCTTGTGAGTGTCCGATGACGGCGGTGGGGTGCACACCCAGGGACTGCCACACCCTGGCGAGCGAGACCATGACGGCGAACAATGCGGGTTGGACGATGTCCACACGCTCGATGGGTTCACCGTTGGTCAGCACGTCCGTCAACGACCACTCGACGTACGGCGCGAGCGCGTTCTCACACTCGGCTATCGACTGCCGGAAGACATCCGACGTGGCAAGAAGTTCGGTGGCCATGCCGGTCCACTGGCTGCCCTGACCTGGGAAGACGAACACAGGCCGGCCGTGGTTGCCGCTTCCCGTCACCACGCCGGGGTGCTCCTGGCCCTGGGCCAGTGCGCCCAGCCCGGCGGCGAGTTCGGAGTGGTCGGCACCGATGACGACGGCACGGTGCTCGAACGTCGATCGCTCGGTCGCCAGCGCGTGTGCGACGGCGGTCGGCGACCAGTCGGGGTTGGCCTCCACGGCGGTCAGCAGTCGGTCGGCCGCGGCGTGCAGGGCCTGGGGGGAGCGGGCCGACAGTGGCCAGGCCACGGCCGGCGCAGCCGCGTAACCCTGCGGTTCGGGCTCCGGCTCGCGTACGAGATCTGGTGCCTGCTCCAGGATGACGTGCGCATTGGTGCCGCTGACGCCGAAGGAGGAGACGGCGGCCCGGCGCGGGCGGCCGGTCTCCGGCCAGGTGCGCTGCTCGGTGAGGAGGCGTACGGCCCCGGACTCCCAGTCGACGTGCGGTGTGGGTTCGTCCACGTGGAGGGTTTGGGGCAGGGTGCCGTGTTGCATGGCCTGCACCATTTTGATGATGCCGCCGACGCCTGCGGCAGCCTGGGTGTGTCCGATGTTGGACTTCAGCGAACCCAGCCACAGCGGCCGGTCCGCCGGTCGCCCCTGCCCGTACGTGGCCAGCAGCGCCTGCGCCTCGATCGGGTCACCCAACCGGGTTCCCGTGCCGTGCGCCTCCACCGCGTCCACCAGGTCGGGGGAGAGGCCGGCGGACTCCAACGCCTGTTGAATGACCCGCTGTTGGGAAGGTCCGTTGGGCGCAGAGAGACCGCTGCTCGCGCCGTCCTGGTTGATGGCAGAGCCGCGCAGTACGGCCAGTACCCGGTGCCCGGCGCGGCGGGCCGTGGAGAGCCGCTCCACCAGCAGCATGCCCGCGCCCTCGCCCCAGGCCGTGCCGTCGGCCGCCGCCGCGAACGACTTGCAGCGGCCGTCCCTGGCCAACCCACCCTGCCGGCTGAACTCCACGAAGGTGGTCGGCGTGGCCATCACGGTCACCCCGCCCGCCAGCGCCATCGTGCAGTCACCTCGCCGTACGGCCTGTCCTGCCAGGTGCAGGGCGACCAGCGATGACGAACACGCCGTGTCCAGCGTGACCGCGGGGCCCTCAAGCCCGAGCGCGTACGCGATCCGACCCGATGCGACACTGCCGGCGTTGCCGCTGCCGAGGAACCCGGCGACGGGCTCGTCCACCTCGTCACCCAGGCGCGCCGCGTAGTCGTGGTACATCAACCCGGCGAAGACACCCACCCGGGAGCCGCGCAGCGACGCCGGCACGATGCCCGCCCGCTCGAACGCCTCCCACGCGGTCTCCAGCAACAACCGCTGCTGCGGGTCCATGGCCAGCGCCTCGCGCGGACTGATGTCGAAGAACGCCGGGTCGAAGCCGGTCGCACCCTCAAGGAAGCCGCCTTCGCACACGTACGAGGTGCCGGGCCGCGCCCCGTCAGGGTCGTAGAAGTCCTCCAGGTGCCAGCCGCGCTCCGCCGGTGGGGCGCCGACGGCGTCCCGGCCCTCGGACACGAGCCGCCACAACCCCTCCGGGGTGTCCACGCCGCCGGGGAAACGGCAGCTCATCCCGATGATGGCCAGCGGTTCGCGGTCGGCTTCCTCCAGCTCGGCCACCCGGCGTCGGGACTCGGTGAGTTCCGCCGTGGCCCAGCGCAGATGCTCGCGAAACTTGTCTTCCTGTGACACTTTGAGCCTGCTCCTAAAGCCGGTTCGGGTTCGAGGGAGTGCCGCGGTCAGTGGTCCGCAACTGGTCAAGGGCCGCGAAGAGTTCGTCGTCGCTCGCCGCCGACAGGTCGGTGCCATCCGGCGCGTCCTGCGGTTCGTCCGCCCAGCGGGCCAGCAGGTCACGCAGCCGGTGGGCGATCGACCCGCGGGCCTGTGCGTCGTCGGCGAAGGCGGAAAGGAACTCCTCCAGCCGGTCGAGCTCGGCCAGCGCCGGCGCGACCTCGGTGCCCTGGTGCCCGCTCAGCTCGGCACACAGGTGGTCGGCCAGCGCGGTCACGTTGGGATAGTCGAAGATCAGGGTGCTGGGCAGATCGACACCGGTCTCCTCGTGCAGCGCGGCCTGGAGGTCGAGGCTGGCGAGGGAGTCGAAACCCAGGTCCACGAAGCCCAGCTCCACATCGATGCCCTCCTCCGGCGCCTCACCCAGCGCCACCGCAGCCTGCGTCAGCACCAACTCCGTCAGCACCCGCAGCCGCTCCGGCTCCGCCATGGCCCGCAGCCGCTGCGCGGCGGGCAACCCGCCGCCGTCGACCGGTGCGCGCCCACCCGCCGCGTCCTGCGCTGGCACGGCCGCCCGAGGTACGGCGCCGGGGGCGACCGCACCCGCCCCGGCGGGCGCCGCCGCCGCTGCGGCCAACTCGCGTAGCAGCGGGGCAGTACGGTGCCCGGCGGCGCGCTCGCGCAGCCGTTCGGGATCGAGGTGGAGGGGGACCAGGACCGGTTCCCCGCGCACCGTGCGGGCCGTGTCGAAGAGGTCGAGCGCATCCGGTGTCGTCAGGGCCCGCACCCCGTCCCGGCCCATCCGCTCCCGCTCCCGATCCGTCAACTCTCCAGTCAGCTTGCTGCGTTCGGCCCACAGGCCCCAGGCCAGGGAGCGCCCGGGCAGACCGGTGGCGTGCCGGTGCCGGGCGATGGCGTCCAGGCAGGCATTGGCCGCCGCGTACCCCGCCTGGCCCGCAGGGCCGAAGATGCCGGACGCGGAGGAGAACAGCACGAACTCGCGGAGGTCGAGCCCCCGGGTCAGCTCGTGCAGATGCCAGGCTGCGTCGACCTTGGGCCGCAGCACCGCCGTGAGTCGCTCCGGCGTCAGCGCCGGCAACAGGGCGTCGTCGACGACTCCGGCCGCGTGCACCACACCCGTCAGCGGCTGCCCGGCCGGCACCGCACGCACCACGTCGGCCAGGGCCCGCCGGTCGGCCACATCACAGTCGGCGAACGTCACCTCGGCGCCCAACGCGGCTATGTCTGCCGCGAGTTGGGCAGCTTCGGGGGTCTGTTCGCCGCGCCGGCTGACGAGCAGTAGCCGTGCCGCACCCTGTGCCGCAAGCCGCCGGGCGACCAACCCACCGAGCGTTCCGGTGCCACCGGTGATGAGCACCGTGCCGTGCGCGGTCGCGCCGGGCTCGCCCGCGGTGGTGTCCGCGGTGGGTAGCGGAGTGAGCCGCGGCACCAGGGGCTGCCGGTCGTGCAGCGCCACCTCCGGCTCCGCATCGAGCAGTGCGAGCGCCGCCGCCACGGCGGCCGGCCCCGCACCGGCGCCCAGGTGCAACAGGCCGAACCTGTGCGGGTGCTCCGACCGCGCACTCCGCAACAGCCCCTGCACCGCGGCACCCACCAGGTGACGGCCGGGCGCGTCGATGCTGGCCACCGGAACACCGGGTACTGCTTCACCGGCGGTCGGAACACCGCCCGCAGGAACACCAACGACCGCGTCACCGGCCACCGCGTCACCGGCCGTCGGAAAACCGGCCGCTGCATCACCGGCCACCAAGTCACCGACTGCCGTACTGCCGACCGCTGTGTCGCCAACCGCCAGGTCACCGCCGACCACGTCGCCGGCAGCCAAGTCACCGCCCACCGGGTTGCCGACCGCCAGGTCACCGCCCCCCGCGTCGCCGACCGCAACCAGCCGCGCCCCAGCCAACCCCGGCGCTGCCAGCCAGGCCCGTACCAGTGCCAGCAGTTCACCGGCCGCGGCGTGCACCGCGGCCGGCAGATCGGAGGTGCCGGGCGCCGGCGGCTCGGGCACCGGCCACAGTACGACCGCAGGCGCGGGCGCGCCCTCGGCCACCGCCGTGACCAGCTCAGGAAGGCCCGGATAGGAAGCCGCACCGAAGGCCAGCGGCAACTTTCCTGGGTTGTCGCCGAGTACCGCGACCGGGCCCGTGGCGCCGCCACCCGGGGCGGCGGCCGGCACCCAGTGCGTACGCAACAGCGCACCGGACGCGGCGGGCAGCGGGGCCCGGAACGGCCTGGACTCAAGACGGGCGACGGAGAGCACCGGGGCGCCGGCGGCATCGGTCGCGGTCACCGTCACGGCGTGCGGCCCGTCGGGTGTGATGCGCACGCGCAACGTGTCGCCCCCGGCCCCGACGATCCGTACGCCCTGCCATGCGTACGGGACCAGCGGCTTTGTGTCCCCGGCGGGCGTCGCGGCGATCGTGGCCCGCAGCGCGGCGTCGAGCAGCGCCGGATGCACCCCGAACCGGTCGGTCTGCGCCGGCACCGCGGCCGGCAGGACCGCCTCGGCGAACACCTCGTCGCCGCGTCGCCACACCGCCCGCAGCCCGTCGAAGGCGGGCCCGGCGCCGATGCCCAGCCGCGCCGCCCGGGCGGCGGAGTCCGCGCGGCCCCCCCGGTCGGGCCCCGGCGGCGGGCCCGGGGGCCCCGCCCCCCGCCCCCCCCCCCCCCCCCCCCCCGGGGGCCCCGTTCCCACCGCGTGCCGGGTCCACCGGCCGGCACCCTCGCCCGAGTCGCCCGAGTCGCCCGAGTCGCCCGCGTCAGCCGCGCCACCCGCGGGACGCGCGCCACCCGCATCACCCACGGGACGCGCGGACAGTTCGAAGGTGCGCTGGCCCGCGGCGTCCGGGCCACCCACGAACAGACGCAGCGCGCTGCCCTCCGCAGGACCGGCCTCGGGCCCCGGCAGCACCAGCGGAGCGACCAGCTTCAACTCCGCCACCTGCCCGCACCCGGCCCGCTCACCTGCCCAGCTCGCCAACTCGGCCACCGCCGTGCCGGGCAGCAGCACCCGGCCCAGCACCCGATGGTCGGCCAGCCACGGATGGACGCGTACGGACAGCCGGCCCGTGTAGACCACTCCGCCGTCGGGCAGCGGCACCGCCGCGTCAAGGAGCGGATGGCCGGCCGGTGCGAGCCCGGCCGCCGCCACGTCGGGCACCGCGGGCCCGTCGTCCAACCAGTAGCGACGGCGACGGAACGCGTAGGTCGGCAACTCCACCGCGGGCGACCCGCTGGGGAACGCCGCCGACCAGTCCACCGGCAGGTCGTTGACGTGCAGGTCGGCCAGCGCGGCCGACAGCCCGTCAGCGCCGCTGGCCCCACCGGTCGGCGAGCCGACCACGCGGACCGTACGCCCGGCCGCAGCAGCCAGTGCCGCGATGCCAGGGGCGACCGCACCCGCCTCGCCGACCTCGACGAACAGCGCGTGGCCGCGCCCGAGCACCTCCCGTACGGCACCGTCGATGCGGTCGGGAGCCGCATGGAACGGCACGCGGGCCCCCGCCGGATCGACCGGTGGGACGACCGCGGAGGTCACCGCACGGGCCCCCTCCTTCAACGACAGCGCACCGGCCACACACGCCCCGGCCACCTCGGCCGAGCCCACGCCGATGACCGCCGCGGGCCGCACCCCGTACTCCTCCCACAGCCCGGTCAGCGCCACCAGAACCGCCCACCGAACGGCCTGCCCCACGACCGCCGAGCCCCCTGCAACCGCCGCATCCGCTGCATCGTCTGCACCTGCCGTCCCCTCCGCGGTGGACACGGTGGACGCGGTGGCCGTGGCAGAGGCGGCGCATGCGGCGGACGCGCCCGCGCCACCGGACAGCAGCGCCCGCACCGACCAGTCGACGCAGTCGCTCAGCGCCTCGTCACACTCGGCGAGCCGCCGGGCGAACGCGGGCGAGGCGTCGGCCAAGCGGGCCGCCCAGTCCAGCCGCTCCGGCGCGGCCAGCACGAACACCGCCCGCGCGGCGGTGCGCACGCTCCCGCTCGTCACCCCGGGCCCCGACCGCCCGGCGGCCAGCGCCCGCACCCCGGCCAGCAGCTCATCCCGGTCGGCGCCGAGCACCACGGCCCGGTGGTCGAAGACCGAGCGGGTACGGGCGAGCGCCGCGCCCACCGCATCGGCGGTCAACTCCGGGCGCTCGGCCACGTACCCGGCCAGCCGTTCGGCCTGGTCCCGCAGGGCCGCAGTGCCACGTCCGGAGAGCACCCACGGGACGGGGCCGGGCAACGGCGCGGACGCGGCCCGCACCCCGGCCCCCGCCACCACACCCACATCGCCAGCCGCATCCGCAACCGCGTCGGGAAGCTCGGCGGGGTACTCCACGATGACGTGCGCATTGGTGCCGCTGACCCCGAACGAGGACACCCCGGCCCGCCGCGGGCGACCCGTCCGCGGCCACGCCCGCTGCTCGGTCAGCAACTCCACAGCACCGGCTGACCAGTCCACGTGCGGGTTCGGCGCATCGACGTGCAGCGTGCGGGGCAGCACCCCGTGCCGCAGCGCGAGCACCGTCTTGATCACCCCGGCCACCCCGGCGGCTGCCTGCGCATGGCCGATGTTGGACTTCACCGAGCCCAGCCACAGCGGCCGGTCCGCCGGCCGGTCCTGCCCGTAGGTGGCAAGGAGCGCCTGTGCCTCGATCGGGTCGCCGAGCGAGGTGCCCGTGCCGTGCGCCTCCACCGCGTCCACCTCCGCCGCGGACAGCCCGGCCGCGGCGAGCGCCTGCCGAATGACCCGCTGCTGCGCCGGCCCGCTCGGTGCGGTCAGCCCGCTGCTCGCCCCGTCCTGGTTGACGGCGCTGCCCCGGACCACCGCGAGTACCCGGCGCCCGGCGCGCCGCGCGTCCGAAAGCCGCTCCAGGAGCAGCACGCCCACGCCCTCCCCGAGCGCCGTGCCGTCGGCGCCGTTCGCGAACGCCTTGCACCGCGCGTCGGCCGCGAGCCCGCGCTGCCTGCTGAACTCGATCAGCGCCAGCGGCGAGGCCATCACCGTCACCCCACCGGCCAGCGCCAGCCCGCAGTCACCCGAGCGCAGCGCCTGCGCCGCCTGGTGCACGGCGACCAGCGACGACGAACAGGCCGTGTCCAAACTGATCGCCGGCCCCTGGAGCCCGAGCGCGTACGCCACCCGCCCGGAGGCCACACTGCCCGTACTCCCGTTTCCGAGGTAGCCCTCGAACTCGCCGGGCGCCTGGCGCAGCCGGGCCGCGTAGTCCTGGTAGATGACGCCGGCGAACACCCCGGTACGGCTGCCGCGCAGCGCGAGGGGGTCGATGCCGGCCCGCTCTACCGCCTCCCAGCAGGTCTCCAGAAGCAGTCGCTGCTGCGGGTCGGTGGCCAGCGCCTCACGGGCGCTCATCCCGAAGAACCCCGGGTCGAAGGAGGCCGCGTCGTGCAGGAAACCGCCCTCGCGCACGGAGACGCTGCCGCGCTTTGCCGGGTCCGGGTCGTACAGGTCCGGGTCCCAGCCGCGGTCGGTCGGGAACGGGGAGATGACGTCCTGCTCGCCCGTGACCACCCGCCACAGGTCCTCGGGCGATGCGACGCCGCCGGGGAAGCGGCAGGCCATGCCGACGATCGCGATCGGCTCGTCGCCCGCCGCCTCCACCTCCCGCAGCCGCTGCCGGGTCCTGCGCAGGTCCGAGGTCAGCCGTTTGAGGGTGTCGAGAACCTTCTTGTCGCTCGTCATGCCGGTGTGCGTCTCCCCCCGTGAGGTGGTGTCCACGTCGTTCATCAGCCGCGCAACTCGTCGTCGACGATGTCCAGAAAGTCGGCCAGGGAGACGTCACCGAACTCGTCATCCGCAGCGGCATCGGCGCCCGGGCCGTCCCCGTACACCTCGCCGTCGGACCCCACCACGTCGGCGAGCAAGTCCCGTAGCCTCTTGGCTAGTTGTTCGCGGGCCGGCCCGTCGACTGCCACCGCCGACACGTCGGCGGCCACACCGTCGAGCCGCGCCAACACCCCGCCCAGATCGGGCCGCTCCCGCTCCCGCAGCAACTCCCCGAGGCGGTCCGCCACCTCGGCCGGCGTGGGATGGTCGAAGACCAGGGTGGCGGGCAGCCGCAGCCCGGTGGCCGTGGCCAACCGGTTCCGCAGCTCCACCGCGCGCAGCGAGTCGTAGCCCGCATCGAGGAAGCCGCGCTCGTCGCTGATGACGTCGGCCGAGGTGTAACCCAGGACGAAGGCGGCCTCGGACCTCACCAACTCCCGCAAGGCATGCGCGCGTTCGCCAGGTGAAAGACCGTCCAGTATCCGCTGGGCGCCCTGCTCCGCCGGCTGCGCGGCATCGCCCGAACCCCCCGGCGCACTGCCGGCGACCGTACGGGACGGCGCCGCCGCCCCCAGCAGCCCTCGCAACAGTGCGGGACGCGGACCCGAGCGGGCCCTGAGCCCCGCCAGGTCGAGCCGGACCGGAACCACCAGCGACCGGTCCTGCCCCAGAGCCAGGTCGAACAGGTCCAACCCGTCGGCCGATGACAGCGGCAACACCCCCGACCGGCGCAGCCGCGCGAGGTCCGCCTCGTCCAGGGTGCCGGTCATCGCACTGACCTCCGACCAGAGCCCCCACGCCATCGACACCGCGGGCAGCCCGAGCCCCCGCCGGTAGTCGGCCAGCGCGTCCAGATACCCGTTGGCCGCCGCGTAGTTCGCCTGCCCCGCATTGCCGAGCACGCCCCCGGCGGCCGAGAAGAGGATGAAGAAGTCGAGTGGGGTGTGGTGGGTGAGTTGGTGGAGGTTCCAGGCGGTGTGGGTTTTGGGGCG
>NZ_JBEHZD010000212.1:0-12069 GCF_040240285.1 Streptomyces sp. HSW2009
CACCGACTTCGCCGAAGGCACCGCGGACGACAACTACGGCCAGCCCTTCACCGACGAACCCCTCGGCCTCACCTTCCACCTCCGCAAGGCGTAACCCACACCCGGCCGACGCCCCGCCCCACGACCCACCCACCCCGCAAGCCGCCCACGGCCCTCACGGCCCCACCAGCCGTGAGGGCCGTACCCATGCGCCGCCACGCACCCCCTCCATACCGTGGCAACCACCAGGCCCCCTGCTGTTCACACTGGAGGCCACAACTCCCCTGCCGGACACCTGGTCTAACCCGATGACCACGAGCAACCAACACACCCACGTCCCGGAGGGCTCCTTTCGCATGCGCACCTACCGCACCATCGCAGCCACCGCCACGCTCGCCGTGGCACTCGGCACGGCCGTGCTCTCCGCCCCGGCCGCCCAGGCGGGCCCGCAGGGCACGAAGGCCACCAAGGCATCGACGGCGAACCTCATCCGCGAGGACGGCGAACTCTGGTACAAGGCCGCCCCCGGGCAGCAGAACCGGCTGACGGTCGGCGAGGAGATAGAGAGTCGCGACGGCGGCCAGTCGTACTACGTCCTCACCTTCCACGACAACTACGAGATCGCCATCTCACCGGACGCGGCCAAGTGGGACGAGTGCAAGTACCCCAAGGCCGACGACCGCACCACGGTGCAGTGCGCGGTGCTGATCCCGCAGAACTCCGATGACTCGGACAGCTACATCATCGACCTGGGCGACATGGACGACACCGCCACCCTCGGCAAGGACGACAACGCCTGGGCCGGCGTGCACGGCGGTCCCGGCAACGACACCCTGACGTCCTCCGTCTCCGCGATGCTGTACGGCGAGGACGGCAACGACAAGCTCGACGGCGGCGGCGGCCCGTTCGGCTTCGGCCCCTACGGCGGCCCGGGCAACGACACGCTCTACCGCTGTAGCCAGGACTGCTTCGGCGGCCCCGGCGACGACAAGTTCTACGGCACCGACGAGGACGAGAACATGCACGGCGAGGACGGCAACGACATCCTCTACGGCCGCGGCGGCAACGATGTCCTCTACGGCGGCAAGGGCAACGACAAGCTGCTGGGCGACGCCGGCGACGACACGCTGTGGGGCAACAGCGGCGACGACATCCTCTGGGGCGGCAAGGGCAACGACAAACTCTCCGGCGGCCCCGGCCGCAACCAGGTCCACCAGGACTAACCCCCAGCGACCACGGTCACGGGCCTAGCCTGCGGGCCGGCCGGGCGGGGGTACGCACCTTGCTTGGCCGGGCCGTGGGTGCGGTCAACGGTCCGCCCACGAGCGTCACATGAGCACCCCGGACGCGGAGCCCGACCCACCCCAACCAGGTCGGCAAGAAGTCCGCCACACGGCGCTCGGCAACCGGCCGCAGCGGCCCCTAAAGTGGCGCCCATGACCGGCCTCCCCGTTCCCGTGTCCCAGGTGCACGTGCGCGTGAACTTGAACATCGGGGCCTGTGGGCCCTACGCGCACATCGTTGCGGACTTCGAACCGCCCGGGCCCGGTGGTGGGTTCGAGCTGCTCAGCGTCGTGCCGGAGGCTCGGCTGCACGCGGAGTTCCTGCCGGCCCTGCGGGACGGGCTGTTGGAAGGGCTCGACGGGGTGGCGGCGGCCGTGCTGATCACGGACGGCAGCCACCACGAGGTCGACTCCTCCGAGTACGGCTACAAGATCGCCGGCCAGGAGGCGGGCCGGGCCGCGCTCATCGGGGCTGGGCTGCTGCCCCCGGCGGAGGCGGACACGCTGCGCTGGGCGAAGTGGCCGGGGCGGTTGCGGCCGTGGCCCGGGTACCGGGCGGCCGGGCGTTCGCGGCCGGCACGGTAGCCGTAGGGGAGGGGGTGCGCCGCGGTGGCCGTCCCGCCTGCGGGTGGGACCGCGCAGCTTTCGTTGGGGGCGCCGGGCCCGGGGCCCGTACGCGTTCCCGGCAACGCCCCGATCGGCATCTCGATCAGCGGCCCGGTCAACGTTTCCGGTGAGCTCCTCCGCCGGCCCGACCCGCATCTCGGCCAGCGCCCCGGTCAACGTCCCGGCCGGCGTCCCCAGCCAGCGGCCCGACCCGGGTCCCTGCCAGCGGTCCGGGCTGGCCCCCTGACGAGCGGGCCGGCAGACGTCCCAGCCGGCATCCCGGTCAACGCCCCGCCCAGCGCCCCCCGACCACCAGCCCGACCAGCCGGAGCCTGGGAGGGCATCGCACCAGACGCGGCCTACCCGCCGCCCGCCGCCGGCCGGCTCACACCACCGGCAGCAGGGCGTCCTCGCGCCACTTGAGGATCTTGTCGAAGCTGACGATGGCGCCGCCCCTGGCGGGGTTGCGGTAGCGGACTCGGTCGGTCAGTTCTTCGATGAGGAAGAGGCCGCGGCCGTGTTCGGCGGGGGCTTCGCACGGGGTGGGTTGCCGGTGGCGGGGGCGGGTGGGATGGGGGGCGGGGCAGCCGGGGCGGATGGTGCGGGGGCTGCTCGCGCGGCCTCCGGGGAAGCCGGGGCCCGAGTCGGTGACCTCGATGCGGCAGGTGTCGCCGTCGATGAAGGCCGTCACCCGGTATGCGGTGGTGGACGCGTCCCCGCCGTGCTCGACGGCGTTGGCGCAGGCTTCGGAGAGGGCGAGGGACAGATCGTACGAGACGTCGGGGTCGACCCCCGCGGTCTCCATGGCGCCGAGCAACAGGCGCCGGGCGAGGGGCACGCTCGCGGCCTCGCGCCGCAGATGGAGGGACCACCAGATGCTCATGCTCCAGCCTCCCGGTCGCGGCTCGACATATCGATACGTATTGCCTGAGTCGGAGGTCAGTAAGCCCGCCCCCGGTGTGACTACGCTCATTCGGCAGATGCGGTTAGGGGCGTAAGAGGTGTATGGAAGTGGGGCTGGGGGCCATCTGTGTGATGCATGAGGTGCTCCTTCGAGCCTGCTGAATCGTCCCGTCGGGGTGCCCGGGGCGGGGCTCCCGGTGCGGGGCGTACGCGCCGGATGTCGGAGCGGGTCCCGGCCGGGGGCGTACGCGGGGATCTGAGATCTGCCCCTCGGGCCGCGGGCCAGGGCGCCCCTGCGCGTCAGCGGGCGAGTACCCCGTTCGCCGCGACAAACCATCGAAAGGCCGCACCCCCTGACGTAGGAGGGTGTCGTGGCCGATGGGATGATGGCGCAGCCATGCTGTCTCGCACGTCGTTCCGTTTCCGCGCCTCGGGGAGGTCTCCGCTCCGCGAGCGGATGACGCATGCCGGGGCCGGGCTGCGGTGGTTGCGGGCCGGAATGTTCACCAGCGTCTGTGTGGCGCTGACCGCCGGGGGCCACGTGCTGGCCTCGTGCGCGGCGGTGCCCGGGTGGACCCTGGGCGTCGCGTGGCTGCTGGTCTTCGCCGTGGTGCTGCCGCTCGCCGGGCGGCGGCGGACGCTGCCGGGGATCGCCGCCGGGCTCGCGGCCGGCCAACTTCTCCTGCACGGTCTGTTCGCGCTCGCGCAGCGCGGCGTGGCCGGGTTGCCCGCCGTCGGCGGGCACCAGCACGCGCCGGGCACGCAGGCGCTGCCCGCCGGGGTGGCGGCCGACAGTCCCGACGGCCGGCTGGTGCTGCTCGCCGCCCGGCTGGTCTGTGACGAGCCGGGCCAGATCTCGGTGGCCACGGCCCGGCGGATCGTCGCCGGGTCCGGGCTCGACCCGAAGCAGCACGCGGGGCCCGGTGTCGATCCGGGTGCGGCCGTCGCCGCCGCGGGGCACGGTTCGGGTTCCGTCGTCGACGCCCTGCTGCCCTCGCTGCCGATGCTCCTCGGCCACCTGCTGGCGGCGCTTGCCGCCGGCTGGCTGCTGCGCCGTGGCGACGCCGCCCTGTGGCGGATCGTCGCACTGTCCGCCGCGCCCGCCCGCGAGGCCCGCGACCTGGCCACCGCGCGTACCCTGCGGGCCGCGATCGCGCTGGTGGGAGCCGTGTGCGCGGGGTTGTCGCGGGCCGCTGTCGGGCCGCGGCGCGGCCCCGTACCCGCGACGTGTGAGGCGCCGGTGCGGCCCGGCGTACTGGCGCTGCACCACGCCGTGATCCGGCGCGGGCCGCCCCGCTTCGACCTGGCGGCCTGACGCGCAGCGCACTCCGGCGCATCCGGGGAGCGGCGGCGCGCGGGCGCCCTTCGCCGTGCCACCACCCTTCCCCGTAACGCCTTCAGGAGTCTTCCCATGAGCAGTTCGCAGCGCCCCGTGTCCGTTTCCCAGCCAGCCAGCCCCCGCCGGTCGAACGCGGCGCGGCCGTCCCGGTCGCGTCGGGGTGTCGGGCGGCGGCTCGGCGTCGTGGGCGGGCTCGCCGCCGGTGCCGTCCTGCTGTGTTCCGGGCCGGCGCTGGCGCACGTCAGCGTGCAGCCGGGCGAGGCACCGCAGGGCGGGTACGCCACGATCAACTTCAAGGTGCCCAACGAGCGCGACGACGCCTCCACCGTCAAGCTCGAAGTCTCCTTCCCCACCGACCACCCGCTGTCCTCGGTGATGCCGCAGCCGGTGCCCGGCTGGCAGGTGAAGGTGGCCAAGAAGAAGCTGGCCAAGCCGTTGGAGTCGCACGGCAAGAAGATCACCGAGGCGGTCGACAAGGTCACCTGGACCGCGGATGAGGACGGGGTGCGGCCGGGCCAGTTCCAGCAGTTCCCGCTCTCCGTCGGGCAGCTTCCCACCGACGCCGACCAGCTCGTCTTCAAGGCGCTCCAGACGTACTCCAACAAGGAGGTCGTCCGCTGGATCGAGGAGCCCGAGGAGGGCGCGGCCGAGCCGGAGTCGCCGGCGCCGGTGCTCAAGCTGGTGGCTCCCCAGGACTCCTCCGGCGCCAAGGCGGACGACGCCAAGAAGGCCGGCGCCAGCGCCGAACCGCAGACCGCCGCCGGAGACGGTGACGGTGACGACGACGGCAGCGACACCACCGCCCGGGTGCTCGGCATCGCCGGCATCGTGGTCGGCGCCGCCGGCGTCGCCTTCGGCGTACTCGCCGGCCGCCGCCGCGCCTGAGCCACAGTGCGGCGGGACCCTGGCGGGCCGTCCTGCCGTGCGGGGTGGCTGGCGTGGGTTGGGTGTGTGCGGGCGCGGCTGGCGTGGGTCGGCTGTGTGTGGGTCGGCTCGCGAGGGTTGCTCGTACGGGTTGGCTCGTACGGGGTGGCTCGCGTGCGGGGTCGGCTGTGTACGGGCGGCTCGCGTGGGTTGGATCACGTGGGCTGCTCGTACCGGGCGGCTCGTACGGGTTGGTTCGCGTGCGAGGTCGGCTGTGTACGGGGCGGCTCGCGCGGAGTCCTCGCGTACGGCTGCACCGGCGCCGGGCCGGCACCCGCGGCCCCGACACACCCAGTCACCCGACACACCCAGCCACCGGGCACACCCGGTCATTTGCACACCCGGTCACCCGCACACCCGGCCCGGCAGGCCCGTACCCCTCGGTCCCCCCCTCACCCCCCGTACTCCCTGCCCCATCTCCCTCACCTGACCATCAAGCACTCGCACCCTCTGGAGAAGAACTCCATGCGTAGCAAGACCACGGTCGTCGCCATCGCCGCTGTCAGCGTGCTCAGCCTCACCCTCGCCGCCTGTGGTGGTGGGGATTCCGAGGACAAGGGCGTCGCCACCGTGAAGACCTCGCCATCGGTCAAGGACAAGGGCGCCATCGTCCTGGACACGCCCAAGGAGAAGCCGGACCTGGTCCTCACGGACACCGACGGCAAGAAGTTCGACCTGCTGGAGCGGACCAAGGGCAAGCCCACCCTGATCTACTTCGGCTACACCTACTGCCCCGACGTCTGCTCGCTCGTGATGAGCAACGTCGCCATCGCCAAGGCCAAGCTGCCCAAGGCCGAGCAGGAGAAGCTCCAGGTCGTCTTCGTGACCACCGACCCGGACCGGGACACCCCGAAGCGGATGCGGAGCTGGCTCGACGGCCAGGGCGGCAAGGACTTCACCGGCCTCACCGGCGACTTCCAGACCATCCAGGACGCCGCAAAGCCGCTCGGTATCTTCATCGAGAAGCCGAAGAAGGAGAAGGACGGCTCGATCACCGTCAACCACGGCGCCGAGGTCATCGGGTTCTCGCCCAAGGACGACAAGGGCCACTGGCTGTACATGACCGAGACGACCTCGACCGCGTACAGCAGGGAACTGCCCAGCATCGTCAAGGGGCAGAACCCATGACCGACACCGATCAGATGACCCCCGCCGCGCGGCGACCTGCTGCGGACGGCGGGCGGCCGGCGGGGCCCGTACGGCTGCGGCGCACACGGCCCGCACAGCGGGTGCCGCGGGTCCGGAAGACCACGATGGCCGGCGTGCTCGCGCTGGTCACCGGGTTGTCCGGGTTCGCGCTCACCGCCTGTGGCACGGACGACGACAAGAAGGCCGGCAGGCCCGAGCTGTCGGTGGACGGCGCGTACCTGCCGCAGCCGCCCACCGCGGACATCGCCGCCGGCTATCTGAGCGTGCGCAACACCGGCGGCACCGCGGACGAGCTGACGTCGGTGACCAGCGCACTCTCCGACGACGTCACCATGCACACCACCGAGGGCGGTGCGATGCGGAAGGTGACCGCGTTCGAGGTGCCGGCCGGCGGTCGGCTCGATCTCGCCCGCGGCGGCAACCACCTGATGCTGGAGAAGCTGACGCGCCAGCCCAAGGTGGGCGAGACCATCACGTTGACCCTGCACTTCGCCACCTCGCCGGCGGTCGAGGTCAAGGTTCCGGTCAAGCCGACGTCGTACCTACCTGAGGACTGACGCCATGCCCGCGACTCCCGCCCCGTACCAGCTCGACGCCCCGTACCGGCTCGGCGCCCCGCGCCGGCCCGGGGCCCGGGCCCGCCGGCCGCTGGCCGTGCTCGGCGTGCTGCTGGCCGCGCTGCTGTGCGCGCTCGGCATCGGCGCGCAGCCGGCCGCCGCGCACGCCGCGCTGACCGGGACCGATCCGGCCAAGGGCACGGTGCTGAAGACGGCGCCCGAGCGCGTCACGCTCACCTTCTCGGAAGGCGTGCTGCTCTCGGACGACTCGGTACGGGTGCTCGACCCGCGGGGGGAGCGGGTGGACGAAGGCGAGCCCTCGCACGTGGACGGCAAGTCGTCCACGGCCACCGTGCGGCTCCGCGGCGGGCTGCCCACCGGCACCTTCACGGTGGCCTGGCCGGCCGTTTCGGAGGACAGCCACCCGGTGGGCGGCGCGTTCACCTTCTCCATCGGCGCGCCGTCCGCGACCTCGGTGACGCTGCCGAGCGCGGAGCCGGACGACACGGTGGCGGCGCTGTACGACCTCGCGCGGTACGTGGCGTACGGCGGGTTCGTGCTGCTGGTGGGCGGCTGCGTGTGCGCCGGGCGGTGCCACGCGGGGCGGGCCGTGCAGCGGGTCGCGGCGACCGGTTGGGGGGCGCTGGCCGTCTCCACCTTCGTGCTGTTGCTGCTGCGCGGTCCGTACACGACCACCGGCAAGGGGCTCACCGCGGCGTTCGACTTCACGCTGGTCAGGGGCGTGCTCGACACCAAGTCGGGGACGGCCCTGATGTCGCGGCTGCTGCTGCTCGCGGCTGCCGCGGTGTGCATGGCGGTGCTGTTCGGTTCGTACGCGCCGGACGGCGAAGGGCGCGGGGACGCGCGCGGGGCGCGGCAGGTTGGCGGTGGTGGCCGGGGCTCCGCTGCCGGGGCCGGTGGGTCTCGCGCCGGTGGGGCCGGGGCCGGGCGGCGTGAGTTGGCCTGGGGGCTCGGCATCGGCGGCGCCCTGGTGGCCGGCGGGCTCGCCGCGACCTGGGCGCTGGCCGAACACGCGTCGGTGGGCATCCAGCGGTCGCTTGCCATCCCGGTGGACATCGTCCACCTGCTGGCAGTCGCGGTGTGGCTGGGCGGCCTGGTCGCCCTGCTGGTCGCGCTGCGCACCGAGGCCCGGCTGCCGAGCCTGGCCGTCCGCCGCTTCTCGCAACTCGCCTTCGGCTCGGTGGTCGCCCTGGTGGTCACCGGCGTCTACCAGTCCTGGCGGCAGGTCGGCTCGTGGCACGCGCTGACCGACACCGAGTACGGCCGCTGGCTGCTGGTGAAGGTGGGGCTCGTGGTGCTGCTGGTGGCGGTGGCCGGGTACTCGCGGCGCTGGACCGGCCGGCTCAGCGACGGCCCGCAGCGGCCCCGCAAGGTCGGCCCGGCGAAGGCCGCGGCGGCGGCGAGCCGGGCGGAACGGGCGGAACGGGCGGAGCGGGCCAGTCGGGCTGACGGTGTGGGTGGTGCCGGCCGGGCCGGGGGTGCCCGTGGTGCCGACGGGCGGCAGCGCGCGGATCGACTGGACGCGGACCAGCAGGACGCCGCGGCTCGTACGGAGCAGCCGGCCGGGTCAGGCGCCGGCAGCCAGGCCGATCGGGGCGAGAAGAGCAGCAACACCGGCAACAAGACCAGCACCAGCACCAGTACCGGCAGCACCAGCAGCAGCAAGAAGAGCGGCAAGGCGGCGGGGGCGGGCGTCTCGGCGGACCCGGCCGCTGCGGATCAGTCGGCCGACCCCACCGCTGCGGAGGCGAGCACCGACACGGGCTCAACGGCAACCCGGCCCAACCGGCCGGAGCAACCCACCCCCGCCCCCAAGGCAACCCGACCGAGCCAACCGGCCCAGCCGGACCCATCGGCTGCCCCACCCCACCCCACGCCCAAAACAGCCCGACCAGGCCGACCCGATTCCGTACGGGCCGCCCAGCTCGCGCGGCAGCGGGCCGCGGCCAGTGTGGCCCGTACCCGGCAGGCGCAGGACGCCGATCCGGAGCGCTCCGGGCTACGTCGCTCGGTGGCGCTCGAAACCTCCGTGGCCGTCGTCCTGTTGGCCGTCACGACGGTGCTCACCGGCACCCAGCCGGGCCGCGCCGAGACCGAACAGGGCGCCGTGCAGCAGCCGGTGGCCACCGGTCCGGTGACCGTCGAGATCCCGTACGACACCGGGGGCCCGCTCGGGCAGGGCACCGCCGAGGTGACGCTCGACCCGGGCCGTACCGGAGACAACACCCTGCACGCCTACCTCACCAACCCCGCCGGCAAGCCCGCCGACGTCCCCGAGCTCAAGGCCGCCCTCACCCTGCGGGACAAGGGCATCGGGCCGCTCGGCATCTCCCTCAACCGGATCTCGGCGGGCCACTGGAGCGCATCCGGCGTGCAACTCCCCATGCCAGGCGACTGGCAACTCTCGTTGACCGTACGCACCTCCGACATCGACCAGGTGACGGAGACCGACACCCTGAAGGTCGGACCATGACTGTGGACCCCATCTCCCGCCGGCGCCTGCTGGGCACGGCGGGGGCGGCGGGGGGGGGGGGGGGGCGCGCCGCCCCCCCCCCCCCGGGGGGGGGGGGGCCCCCCCCCCCCCCCCCCCCCCCCCCCCCCGCGGGGGGCGGCCGGGGGGGGCGGGGGGGGGGGGGGCGGCGGGCGGGGGGCGGGCGGGGGGGGGGGGGGGGGGGGGGGCCCCTCCCCGCCCCCCCCGCACGACCGCCACCAGCACCGCACTGACCAGCATCGGAACGACGTCCGTCGCCTTCGGCGGCGAGCGCAGGGCGCACGGCGCGCCCCAGGCCGGCATCACCACGCCGCACCAGGTGCACGGCCACCTCATCGCCTTCGACCTCGCCCCGAGCGCCGACCGGAAGGCCGCGGCCGGGCTGTTGCGACGCTGGACGCAGGCCGCGCGGGAACTCGCCGACGGGCGGGCGCCGGGCCCGGTCGCCACCGGCGTGGCGCTGGACGCCGGGCCCTCCTCGCTGACCGTCACCATCGGGTTCGGCCGCACCTTCTTCGCCAAGGCCGGTGTGCAGGAGAAGCTGCCGCGGGCCCTGGCGCCGCTGCCCGACTTCTCCGCCGACGCGCTCGACAAGGCCCGCAGCGACGGCGACCTGTGGCTCCAGATCGGCTCCAACGACGGGCTGGTGGCCTTCGACGCGCTGCGCACGCTGCAACGGCTCGCCGGCGAAGTGGCCACCGTGCGCTGGCAGATGACCGGCTTCAACCGCACCCCTGGCGCCACCGGAAAGCCGCTGACCACCCGCAATCTGATGGGTCAGGTCGACGGCACCAACAACCCCAAGCCGCAGGAACCCGACTTCGACAGCCGGCTGTTCGTGCCGAAGGACGGCGACGACAGCTCGCCGGCGTGGATGGGCGGCGGCTCGTACGCGGTCGTACGGCGCATCCGGATGCTGCTCGACACCTGGGACCACCTCTCCGTCGAGCAGCAGGAGCGGGTCATCGGCCGGCGCAAGTCGGACGGCGCGCCGCTCTCCGGCGGCACCGAGACCACCCCCGTTGACCTGGACAAGTTCAACGGCGACGGGTCGATCGCGATCCGCGGCGACGCACACATCCGGGTCGCGGCGCCGGAGACCAACCAGGGCGCGGCGATGCTGCGCCGCCCGTTCTCGTACCACGACGGGTTCCGCGGCGACGGCGCGCCGGACGCCGGGCTGCTCTTCATCGCCTGGCAGGCCGACCCGATGAAGGGCTTCGTGCCCGTGCAGCGCAAGCTCGACCGCGGCGACGGCCTCTCCCGCTTCCTCCGGCACGAGGCGAGCGGCCTGTTCGCGGTGCCCGCGGCGGCCGGGCCCGGGGAGTACGTGGGGCAGGCCCTGCTGGACGGGTGATCGGGACCGCCCGCTCGCACGCGTGACAGCCCCAACTCGCCTCAACGGATGGCGAGTTGCTCACCCGCGTCGAACGGGCCGCGTGGTACGGGGCGCCGGGGCCACCCCCGAGCGGTACGGTCCCGGCGCCCCGGTCTCATCCGCAGCACCGGGGCGGGGGGCGGCGCCCGCGGCGGCGATCCCTACGGGGCCGGCCCCGGCGCGTACCCCTGGGCAGCCGGCGCGCCCCGCGGGCGGCGCGCGCTCAGACCGTAGTGCGCCGCTGCCCCGCCGCGTAGTACGCGAGCAACTCCGCAGCCAGCGGCGGCACGTCGAAGGGTGTGCCGCCGCTGCGCAGCGAGCGGGTGGCCAGTTCGCCGGCGGCCACGCTCATCCGGGCGGCGACCGGCGAGGTGTCGGTGGCGCCGCCCTCGCGCACGAAGCGGCAGAACTCGTCGATGATCCGCTCGTCGGCGCCGCCGTGCGAGCCCTTCGCCTCCGGCACCCGGAACTCGGCGTCGCCGCCCGCCCGGTAGCCCGAAGGGCCGGTGTTCCACAGCTTGACCAGGTCGCCCGGGCCGTCGCCGAAGTTCTCGATCCGGCCCTCGGTGCCGATGACCGTGTAGTTGCGGAAGTAGTCGGGGCTGAAGTGGCACTGCTGGTACGCGGCGATGACGCCGTTGTCCAGGCGCATGTTCATCACCGACACGTCCTCCACGTCCACCACGTGGTGCAGGTCGCGGCGGGCGGTCGGCGGCCAGTCGAACTCGCGCAGCCAGCCGTCCGGGCGCGGGGTGTCCGGCTCCCGGCGCGGCAGGTCGCCGTAGACCATCAGGTCGCCCAGCGCGTTGACCCGCTCGGTGTAGCCGCCGGCCAGCCAGTGCACCACGTCGATGTCGTGCGCGGCCTTCTGGAGCAGCAGCCCGGTGGTGCGGCGCCGGTCGGCGTGCCAGTCCTTGAAGTAGTAGTCGCCGCCGTACGAGACGAAGTGCCGCACCCACACGGTCTTCGGCTCGCCGATGTCGCCGCGGGCGATCAGGTCGCGCATCAGCCGCACCACGCCCATGTGCCGCATGTTGTGCCCGACGTAGAGCCGGGTGCCGCTCTCGTAGCCGGCGCGCAGGATCGCGTCGCACTGCTCGACGGTGATGCCCAGCGGCTTCTCCACGTAGGCGGGCTTGCCGGCGGAAAGCGCCGCGCAGGCGATCGCCTCGTGCGTGTCGTCGGGGGTGGCGACGATGACCGCGTCGATGGTCGGGTCGTCCAGGAGGGTGCGGTGGTCGGCGACGGCGCGGGCGCCGGCGAACCGGTCGGCCACCTTCGTCCGCACCGCCGCATCGGTGTCGGCGACGGCGGCGACGACGCTGCCGCGGCCCGGCCGGGGGGCGGCGACGGCCAGGTTGGCGCGCAGCCCGAGGCGAACGCCGACCAGGCCGGCGGGCACCGCACCATCCAGGCGGCGCCGGGCGACGTGAGCAGCT
>NZ_JBEHZD010000213.1:0-12038 GCF_040240285.1 Streptomyces sp. HSW2009
GGGGGGGGGGGGGGGGGGGGGGGGGGGGGGGGGGGGGGGGGGGGGGGGGGGGGGGGGGGGGGGGGGGGGGGGGCGGCCCCCCCCCCCCCCCCCCCCCCCCCGGTAGTGAACTCACCTGTGCTGCGCGGCAGTTGGGCAGCCGGACGGGAGGCGCGGCGGCGACGTTGCCGCGCGATGGGCCGGCGGCCCGGGCGCGCCGGACGGCAGGGTTCACAGCGGGAGGAAGGCGTCGAGGTCGGACCGGTGCGCGAAGACGGCGCCGGTGTGCACCTCGTAGAACCAGCCGTGCAGGGTGAGTTCCCCGGCCGCGAGCCGCCGCGCGACGCACGGGTACGCGCGCAGCCGAGCCAACTGGGCCCGTACGTGCACCTGCACCGGGCCCGACACGTCGGGGCCGTGTTCCGCCGCGGCCAGTGGCCCGTCCGGGCCGGTCGGCGCGGTGGTGGCATGCGCCAGCCAGCCGGAGACCGCGGGGGCCGCGGTCAGGTCGTCGCCGCGGCCCCGCGCGCCGACGGCCCCGCAGTGCGAGTGCCCGCACACCACGATGTCCGCGACGCCGAGCACCTCCACCGCGTACTCGATGGTGGCGGCCTCGCCGCTGGGGTGTGCACCGGGGTACTCGGGCACGATGTTGCCCGCCGTACGGAGTTCGAAGAGCCCGCCCGGCCGGGCGCCGGTGATCAGCGACGGCACGACGCGGGAGTCGGAGCAGGTGATGAAGAGCGCTTCCGGCGCCTGCCCCGCGGCGAGCGGGGCGAGGTGTTCGCCGCGTGCCAGCAGTTGGTGCTGGAAGGTACGGGCGTGGTCGATGAGGGATTGCATGTCAGTTGCCTCCTGCGCTGGTTGAGGGTGCGCATCGGTACGAACTGGCGTGGATGAGGTGAGAGATGGAGAAGGTGAGCCGGAGCGCAGGAGCCGAGCGGGGGTGTACGGCCGGACGCACGGGCGTCCGGCGTGCGACCCGTGAGCGCCCGCCGGGGCGGAGGCCGGGGTAGGGCCCATCCTCACCGGTGGGTGAAGCGCCCGGGGTGGGGCGCGCGGCGCCGGTGGAGGCACACGGTGGCGTGCCCCGTGGCGCGGGCGGCGCGTGCGGGGGGTTGGGTCGCTCGGCTGGGGGCTCGGGGGTCAGACCGACGGTTCGCGTACGGCACGGACGCGCCCGGCCACCGGTCGGCGCACGGCCGGGCCCGGGGCAGCCGGCGACGGCCCCGGGCGACGCCGAAGCGCGCCGGGGGAGTCCGCGACGGTGGGAGGGGGCCGGCCCGCGGGCCGGAATGCGCTCAGGCGGTGCGGATCAGCAGCGGAAGACCTGGAGCATGGCGGGCAGGGCGGCATGGTGCCGTCTGCCCTGGCCCAGGGACACACAGTTGGGGCCGCCGGGCCCCGGCGCACCTGAGGGGCGCGCGGCCAGGGTCAAGGGTGTCGAACTGCCCTGGCGCATCGTCGGCGGCGGGCTCTGCGTGGCCCCGTACCGGCCGGGGGCCGTGGTCCTGGCGGGCAACTCCTCGCCCTGCCGGGTCTGCCGCGGCACGTCCTCGCACAACCGGGGTGTCTCAGCGGATTGGCTCGCACTGGTCGATCCGGCCGGTGTGGCTGGTGCTGCGGCCTGGGCGGAGGGGCCGCCGAGCAGCACGGCCAGCAGAGCGGCGACGACGGCCGCCAACACGCTGCGCGCTGCCCAGTTCCGCATTGCTGCTTCGCCCTCGTCCGGGAGTCGGATGACTCGTCAGAAGCGCCCGATTCGTAAGGGGCGCCCCCGGCTCCTGCCCAGGACTTTCAGCGTATAGGCCAGCCGCGGCGACCGCTCGGTCAGCACATCGGGCGAATGGCTCCCGCGCTGTACGAGCCATCTATCGATGGCGGCCGAAACTGCCCCGTCGAATCGGCGCGTATGCGCATGTCGGCGACTTAACACGGCGCATCTGCGCGCAAGTTGAGAGAAGGTGGCCGGATCATGCGGGTGCGGGAGGGTGGGAGTCCCGTTTTGGGTGACCGAGATTCGGCCATGCGATTCGCCCGAATCCTTACCACAGGGAGGTCTGGTAGGGGGCTGGGTAGGGGGGTGCTGGGCCGGGGAGTGCGGTGTGTGGGGCTGGTGGGTGTGTGAAGGTGTGCCCGTCGTCGGGCGCACCGTCGAAGCGTCGGTCGAGCGGCGGGGTAGCCCACCAAGCGGTGCCGCCTACCTCCTCACGTCAGGCGTCGAAGTCGCTGGGCTGCACGCCTGCGATGAAGGCGGTCCATACGGTGGTGCGGAACGCGAGGGTGGAGCCACTCTGGTCCTTACTGTCGCGGACGAGCACGGTGCCGGTCCTGGGTGTTTGTGCGGGCCCATTCGATGCAGTTGCCGCCGTTGGCGTTGCTGTGACTGGACTTGATCCACTGCTCAGTCATGGGCCGCAGCCATTCGGAGCTGGTCAACTCGGCTCTTACGTAGCCAATCCCACCCGCCGGGCCATGTCGAGGAGGGTGGGGCGGGCCCGTTGGTTGAGGACGAAGAGGACGCGTACGACCTCGCGTGCCATGGGGTGGGTCTGGGTCATTTCGGGGGCGATGGCGAATGCTTGGGCCAGTGCTTTCTCCGCGTCCTCGTATTTGCGTACGGCCAGTTGGGCGCGGGCGGTGTCGATGGCTAGGCGCCCCAGCCGGGTGGGGCGGAGCCCCGGCGGCGGTGCCTTGAGCAGGGGAGTCGCCATTCGTACGGCGTCGTGTGGTCGGTCGAGTTCGACGTAGGCGGCGAGTTCGTAGAGCGCGGTGTTTCCCGGGCCGAACGTGAGGTTGTGGACGAGGGCGTCCGTGGGGAGTTGTTCGGCCATGGACTTGGCCCTGTTCACGTGGTCTGCGGTGGCGTTGGCGTCCCGGTGCCGTGAGGCGAGGACGACTCCTCGTAGGTGGAGTGAGCCCAGTGAGATGAGTTGCGCGGGTGTGTTCGCGGCGCCTCGTAGGGAGCGTTCGTACTGGCTGATCGCACGCTCGATGATCGCCAGGCCATCGTCATATTGGCCGGCTGTCTGGTAGGTGCCGGCCAGGTTCCAGGCTGCTGCGGCCTCCAGGTCTGGCGCCCATGTCTGCTGGGCGGCCCACATCTGGCGGGAGACGACCATGTCCGCCAGGTCTGCTTGTCCCATCCGGTGGGCGACGCCGTACGCGCATCCGTAGAGGTCGGCGACCTGTGCCCACGCTCCGGCCTCGCCGGGGGCCGACAGCGCAACGGCTGTCGCCTGGCCGAGGGCTTCGGGCAGCATGTCGAGCAGGTCCAGGTATCGGGTCTGGGCTCGCAGCCCGACGGCTTTTTGGACCTTGGTGGCGAGTTCACTCGGTGGGACGACACCCTCCCGAGGCAGGTTGTGTCGCCGTACGACCGTTCGGAGCACGTCCAATGCCTGAGCCTGTTGCGACGCGTCGGCGAAGGGCTGCCCATTGATCCGGGCGGTTGACACCCCCAACGCACCGGCTACAGCGGCGACAAACTGCGGGGTGGCGGGTCGTAGCCCCGTCTCCACCTTCGAGATGTAGCTAACGGTGAACCCGGCCTTCTTCGCCAGCCTGGCCTGCCCGATACCTCGCGCCTTGCGCAGCACAGCGATGTTCTCGCCCGGGGTTGGTGGCGTGTTCTTTGAGCCCATGGCCGCAGTTTCCCACTCCTGTGACGCTCAACACCCGGTCACTTCGTGGTGCTTGTGCAAGTCTTGTGCTAACTGATCTTGAAAACCGGAAGTTGACTCTTGTAGCGGACAGGCGACTGTGAGTCACGGAAGGTTCGTGATCGATGGTCGCCTCGATGCCCATTCGTTCGATTCCGCGTCCTCTAATCGGCGGCTTGCCTGTAGCCGCGGAGCGTGTCCGAGCCTCTGCGCAGGCTTCCGATTCCAGTAGCTGCTGAGCGGGCTTGGAGAGCGCCGCAACCGGGACCACGCATCGAATGGATTGGCCAGACCCGATCAGTTACGAGTCACCCCCGTGGGAGACCAGGTCATGGAGCATCTGATGAGGTTGCGCGTATATCGCCGCCGCCCCGGCGAGACCGGCCCGCCCGATCCTGCTTCCGAGGTCGTCACCGTGACCTCCGTCGACAGCGAGCAGGCATGTGGCGACGCGTTCCGCGAGGCGGTCACCGGTGCCTGGCCGCCGTGCCGTTGCCCGAAGCACCGCAACCAGCCCAGCCCCAAGCCCAACCCCGCCCCCGCCGGGGGTGCTTGATGGACGGCACGCACCGCGTACTCGTCATGGGTACCCCGCTGCGTTTCTTCCTCAGCTTCGGTGAGGACGGCTCGTGGTCGCCGGTGACGGATGTTGAGTTCCACGACGCGTACCAGGAGTCGATGTTCGATCCGGAGGCGTTGCGCAGTGACGTCCTGTGTCCCAACCGGCATCGCGTCGAGTACGAAACGGTGGAGGGTTGGTGCTGGTCGGATGGCCGGGCCGCGTACGGGCTCATCACCCTCGATGGCCGGGCGCCGCAGTCATGCGCCGGGCTGCAAGTCCTGACTCACGGAGGTGTAGCCGCGTGAGGATTGTGCATCCCGTGAGTGGCAGTGGATCGGTTAACCCGCCTCGTGAGGTGTGGGTGTTTCTGCTGATCCGGTGCCCGGTCGAGAATCCGAAATACTTTGCGCCGCTGGGGATGTGGCCGCGTGTGCTTCAGGTGGTGCGGGACGGGTGGGCTTGCCCGCCGGGTGTGATCGTGCAACCGGGGGAGGCGATCGTCGACGCTGCCCGCCGGGTGGCTGACGCGCTTGGGATCAGGTTGCCGAAGGCCGCTGCCCTGCTCGCCGTCGATCAGCAACCCGCCATCGATGGCGAGCAGGATGAGGAAATCGCCTTCGTCTTCGACGGTGGCAGCGCGGCCGAAGACGCCTTCGCTGATCTGCCCCGCGATCAGGTCGAAGTCGAGTGGTCTGCCGTGGAGAACCTGGAGCGCGTCGCGCTCGTACATGCCCTGCGTACGCGGCTGTTGGCCGTTGAGCCGCCCGTGTTGGTGGAGGGGATGCCGCTGCCCGAGCCCAGGCGGGGGAAGGGGGACGGGGCGGGAGAGTAGGCCCCATACCTGGCCGGCGCTGTTGGTGGGTGGCATGCCGGAGGGCGGGGCCGCGATCCGGCGGCGCCCGGCCGGTCCAACCTGTCACTCCTCCCGGCAGCGCCCGGCCGCTCCAACCTGTCACCTCTCGCGGCAGCGCCTAGCCACCCCACGCGGGCGCCCCGTCCGGCGGCCCCCCGCCGGTCCAACCTGTCACCCCTCCCGGCGGCGCCCGGCCCGCTCCAACCTGTCACCTCTCCCGGCAGCGCCTAGCCACCCCACGTGGGCCCCTCCCGGCAGTGCCCAACCACCCCACTCGGCCAACCCACCCAGCAGCGCGCCCAACCACCCAGCAGTGCCCAACCGCCCCACCCGGCCCTCTCCTCCGCAACCCGCCCCCATGAATAATGCAATCACGCTTGCTTGTTTCTGGGGGCGCTGTCACTCTCGTCCTCGGCATCGGTGCGCGGCCCCGGTTGGTTGGCGCGGGAGCGGGGCGGGACGGCCCCGTGGGCCCAACTCCCGTGCCTGGTAAGGAACGCGTGGCCCGTACGGGATCAGCTCCCGTGGCCGACGAGGGGAGTGCACCGTGGCCGACACCGCAGCCCTGCTCGATGATCTGCGTGCCGAGGGGGAGTCCCTGGACGCGCTGGTCAGCGGGCTCGATCCGGGCCAGTGGCTTCGGCCCACGCCCGCCGTCGGATGGTCCATCGCCCACCAGATCGCCCATCTGGCCTGGACCGACGCCCGGGCGGGCGAGGCGATCACGGCGCCCGAGGTGTTCGCGCGCGAGGTGGCCGAGTCGCGCCGCGCGCCGGACCGGTTCGTCGACGACGGGGCCGCGGCCGGCGCGGCCGAGCAGCCCGCCGCGCTGCTGCGCCGCTGGCGCGCCGGCCGCGCTCACCTCATCGACCTGCTCGCCGAGCTGCCGGCGGGCGCGAAACTGCCCTGGTACGGGCCGGCGATGGGCGCGGCGTCGATGGCGACGGCCCGGCTGATGGAGACCTGGGCGCACGGTCAGGACGTCGCCGACGCGCTCGGCGTGCGCCGGCCGCCCACCGCACGGCTGCGCCACATCGCCCACATCGGCACCAGGGCCCGCGACTACGCGTACCTGGTCCACGACCTGGACCCGCCGCAGGAGGAGTTCCGGGTCGAGTTGACCGCGCCCGACGGCTCGCTGTGGTGTTGCGGGCCGCCCACCGCGACTCAGCGCGTCACCGGACCCGCGCTCGACTTCTGTCTGCTGGTCACCCAGCGCGCCCACCGCGATGACCTGGCCCTGCGGGTGGACGGCGCGGAGGCGCGGCGCTGGCTCGGCATCGCCCAGGCGTTCGCCGGCCCGCCCGGCCGCGGGCGCCGCGCGGGCGGCACGCCCGGCGCGACGGGCCCGACGGGGCAGGACGACGACGGCGGCCCCGTCCCCGTCCCCGGCGCGCGGGTCGCCGGTTGTGCGGTGGGGCGGGCGGCTCCGGCCGCCCGTACGGCGAAGCGGTCGCGTGCGGCGAGGGCGGCGGATCTGGCCCGGACGAGCGGTGTGGTGCGTACGAGCGATGCGGCGCGTACCGCTGATTCGGCGCGCACGGCCGATGCGGCGTGTATGGCTGGCCCGGCGCGTACGGCCGACCCGGTCCGTACGGCCAATTCGGCGCGTACGCCCGACTCCGCGCGTACGGCTGACCAACCGCGCGCGGCCCCCCCGGCGCCGGCGGCGAGTAGCGCGGCCGTTCCGGCCCGCTCCTCGGGGGCGGCCCGGCCCGGCGGGGCCCGCGGATGAGCGCAGCCGTACCGCCGCCGCCCGGCGCCCCGCCACCCTCCGCACCGCCCCGGCCGCTGCGGATCGGCAACGCGTCCGGCTTCTACGGCGACCGCTTCTCGGCGGTCAGGGACATGCTCACCGGTGGGCCGCTCGACGTGCTGACCGGGGACTACCTGGCCGAGTTGACCCTGCTCATCCTGGGGCGGGACCGGCTGAAGGACCCCGGGCGCGGCTATGCGAAGACCTTCATCGGGCAACTGGAAGAAGGGCTGGGGCTCGCCGTCGACCGGGGCGTGCGGATCGTCACCAACGCCGGCGGGCTGGCCCCGGCCGCGCTCGCGGACGCCGTACGGGAACTCGCCGACCGGCTCGGGATCGCGGTCCGGGTGGCCCACGTGACCGGCGACGACGTGCTGGCCCGCGGCCGGCGCGAGGGGTGGGGCGCAGACGCGCTGACCGCCAACGCGTATCTGGGCGGCGCGGGCATCACCACCTGTCTGCGCGCCGGCGCCGATGTCGTGGTCACCGGCAGGGTCACCGACGCCGCGCTGGTCAGCGGGGCCGCGGTCGCCCACTTCGACTGGGCGCCCGACCACTGGAACGCGCTGGCCGGGGCCGTGGTCGCCGGCCACGTCCTGGAGTGCGGCACCCAGGCCACCGGCGGCAACTACGCCTTCTTCACCGAACTCCTCCAGACCGCAGAACCCGTCCGGACCGCGGAACTCCTCCGGACCGCGGAACCCGTCCGGGCCAGCGGGCCGGCCCCCTTCCACCCCGGCTTCCCGCTCGCCGAGATCCACGCCGACGGATCGAGCGTGATCACCAAGCACCCGGGCACCGGCGGCGCGGTCACCGTGGAGACCGTCACCGCGCAACTCCTGTACGAGACGCAGGGCGCGCGCTACGCCGGGCCCGACGTCACCGCCCGCCTGGACACGGTGCGGCTCGCCGCCGAAGGACCCGACCGGGTGCGGATCAGCGGGGTCCGCGGGGAGGCCCCGCCGCCCGACCTGAAGGTGGGCGTGACCCGCGTCCGCGGCTGGCGCAACGAGGTCACCTTCGTCCTGACCGGGCTCGACATCGACGCCAAGGCCACCCTCGTACGCGCCCAGTTGGAGGCCGCACTCGCCGGGCGCCGGCCGGCCGAACTGCGCTGGACCCTGGCCCGTACGGACCACCCGGACGCCGCCGTACAGGAGGAGGCCAGCGCCCTGCTGCACCTGGTGGCGCGCGACGCGGTGGCCGAACCCGTGGGCCGGGCGCTCGGCGCAGCCGCCGTCGAACTCGCCCTCGCCAGCGTCCCCGGCCTCCACTTGACGGCCCCGCCCGGCCCGGGCACCCCGTCCGGCGCCTTCGACGCGGTCTTCCTGCCGGCGGCGAGCGTGCCGCACACGGCCGTGCTGCCCGGCGGCGAGCGGCTGCCGATCCCCGCGCCCGGCCACACCCGCGGCCTCGCCCCGGTCGACCCGCCGCCGCTGCCCGAGCCGCTGCCGGCCGGCCTGCCCACCCGGCGCGCTCCGCTCGGCGCGGTCTTCGGCGCCCGCCGCGGCGCCAAGGGCGGCTGCGCGGGCCTGGGTGTCTGGGCCCGTACGGCGGAGGGCTGGCGCTGGCTCGCGCACGAGTTGACCGTGTCGCGACTGCGTCAACTCCTCCCAGAGACAGCCGAGTTGAGCATCAGTCGGCATCTGCTGCCCGAGCTGCGCGGGCTCACCTTCCTCATCGAGGGGCTGCTGGGCGCCGGCGTTGCGGCCGGCGCCAGGTTCGACCCGCAGGCCAAGGCCGTCGGCGAGTGGCTGCGCGCCCGGCACGTCGAGCTACCGGAGGTGTTGTGGTGACCGTCCTCGCGTCCGCGCTCGATGCGGGCGGCGCGGAGTACGCGGCCCGCCGGGCGGCGATGCTCGACAAGCTGGCCGCCGTCGCCGCCGAACACGCCAAGGCGGTGGCGGGCGGCGGCGAGAAGTACGCGACCCGCCACCGGGCCCGCGGCAAGTTGCTGCCCCGCGAGCGCATCGAGCTGCTGCTCGACCCCGACACGCCCTTCCTCGAACTCTCCCCGCTGGCCGCCTGGGGCAGCGAAGCGCCGGCGTACGCGGTGGGCGCGGCCCTGGTCACCGGCGTCGGCGTGGTCGCCGGCGTGGAGTGCGTGATCGTCGCCAACGACCCGACCGTACGCGGCGGCGCCAGCAACCCCTGGACGCTGAAGAAGGCGCTGCGCGCCCACGAGATCGCCCGCACCAACCGGCTGCCGGTGATCTCGCTGGTCGAGTCCGGCGGCGCCGACCTGCCCAGCCAGAAGGAGGTCTTCATCCCCGGGGGCGCCCTCTTCCGGGACCTGACCAGGCTGTCGGCGGCCGGCATCCCGACGGTGGCCGTGGTGTTCGGCAACGCGACCGCCGGCGGCGCGTACGTGCCCGGCATGTCCGACCACACGATCATGGTCAAGGAGCGGGCCAAGGTCTTCCTCGGCGGCCCGCCGCTGGTCAAGATGGCCACTGGCGAGGAGAGCGACGACGAGTCGCTGGGCGGCGCCGAGATGCACGCCCGCACCTCTGGCCTCGCCGACCACTTCGCCGTCGACGAGCCCGACGCGCTGCACCGGGCCCGCCGCGTCGTCGCCCGCCTGAACTGGACCAAGGCCCACCCCGACCCGCCGCCGGCACAGCCGCCGCGCTACCCGGCCGATGAACTCCTGGGCATCGTGCCGGACGATCTGAAGACCCCGTTCGACCCGCGCGAGGTGATCGCCAGGATCGTCGACGGCTCGGACTTCGACGAGTTCAAACCGCTGTACGGGACGAGCCTGACCACCGGCTGGGCCCGGCTGCACGGCTACCCGGTGGGGGTGCTGGCCAACGCCCAGGGGGTGCTGTTCTCGGCCGAGGCGCAGAAGGCCGCCCACTTCATCCAACTCGCCAACCAGCGCGACACCCCGCTGATCTTCCTGCACCACACCACCGGCTACATGGTCGGCAAGGAGTACGAGCAGGGCGGCATCATCAAGCACGGCGCCATGATGATCAACGCGGTCGCCAACTCCACCGTCCCGCACCTGTCCGTCCTCATCGGCGCCTCCTACGGCGCCGGCCACTACGGCATGTGCGGGCGCGCCTTCGACCCCCGCTTCCTCTTCGCCTGGCCGAGCGCCAAGTCCGCGGTGATGGGCCCGCAGCAGTTGGCCGGCGTCCTCTCGCTGGTCGCCCGCGCCGCGGCAGCCGCCAAGGGGCGGCCGTACGAAGAGGAGGGCGACGCCGCGCTGCGGGCCGCGGTGGAGCAGCAGATCGAGGCCGAGTCGCTGCCGCTGTTCCTGTCCGGGCGGCTGTACGACGACGGCGTCATCGACCCCCGCGACACCAGGACCGTGCTCGGGCTGTGCCTGTCGGCCGTGCACGGCGCGCCGGTCGAGGGCGCCAGCGGCGGCTTCGGCGTCTTCCGGATGTGAGGCCCACGTGATCACCAACCTGCTCGTCGCCGGCCGCGGCGAAATCGCCCGCCGTGTCTTCCGCACCTGCCGTGACCTGGGCATCGGCACCGTCGCGGTGTTCTCGGACGCCGACGCGAACGCCCCCTACGTCCGTGAGGCGGACGCCGCGCGCCACCTGCCGGGCAGTGCGCCCGCCGACACCTACCTCCGCGCCGACCTGCTGGTGCGGGCCGCGCTGGAGTGCGGCGCGGACGCCGTGCACCCCGGCTACGGCTTCCTCTCCGAACACCCGGACTTCGCCCGCGCCGTCCTCGCCGCCGGGCTGACCTGGGTCGGCCCGCCGCCGGCGGCGATGGCCGCGATGGCCTCCAAGACCCGCGCCAAGACGGTGCTCGCGGCGGCCGGCGTCCCGCTGCTGGCCCCCGTCGACCCGGCCGCCGCCCCCGAAGCCGACCTGCCGCTGCTGGTCAAGGCGGCGGCCGGCGGCGGTGGGCGCGGCATGCGTGGCGTACGCCAACTCGCCGAGCTGCAAGGGGAGTTGAAGGCCGCCAGTGCCGAGGCGGCGGCGGCCTTCGGGGACGGCGAGGTGTTCGCCGAACCGTATTTGGAGCACGGGCGCCACGTGGAGGTGCAGGTCCTCGCCGACGCGCACGGCACGGTCTGGACGCTCGGCACCCGTGACTGCTCGCTCCAGCGTCGGCACCAGAAGGTCATCGAGGAGGCCCCGGCCCCCGCACTGCCCGCGGCGCTCCGCGACGAGCTGCACGCCGCCGCGGTCCGGGCGGCGACCGCCATCGACTACCGCGGCGCCGGCACCGTCGAGTTCCTCGTCTCCCGAAACGGCCGCGCCGCCTTCCTGGAGATGAACACCCGCCTCCAGGTCGAACACCCGGTCACCGAGGCCGTCTACGGCATCGACCTGGTCGCCTGGCAACTGCGCGTCGCCGAGGGCGCGGCGCTCCCCGCGTCCCCGCCCGAGCCCGTCGGGCACGCGGTGCAGGCCCGGCTGTACGCGGAGGACCCGGGCCGCGACTGGCAGCCGCAGACCGGGCCGGTGCACCGGTTCGAGCTGCCGGCCGAGGTCAGGAACGGGCCGGCGGCCAGCCGCACCCCATCCGGCCTGCGCGTGGACGCGGGGGTGGCCGCCGGTGACACCGTCGGCGTGCACTACGACGCGATGCTGGCCAAGGTCATCGCCTGGGCGCCGACCCGCGCCGAGGCCGTCCGCAAGTTGTCCCACGCCCTGCGCCGGGCCCGCCTGCACGGCCCGCACACCAACCGTGACCTGCTCGTACGCGCCCTGCACCAGCCGCAGTTCGGCGCCGCCGAGGTGGACACCGGCTTTCTGGTCAGGCACCACGCGGCGCTCACCGCGCCCGCGCCGCCGGCCGCCGTCCACCTCGCCGCGCTGGCCGCGGCCCTGGCCGATGGCTGTGACCGCTCCCGCTTCGGCCCCTGGCGCAACGTACCGTCCCAGCCGCAGACCAAGACCTACCGCAGCGAACCGGACGGCACCGAACACGTCGTGCGCTACCACCTCACCCACGACGGCCCGCGCGCCGCCGACCTGCCGGACGTGCGGGTGCTCACGGTCGCCCGGGACGCGGTCGTCCTTGAGGTCGCCGGCGTACGGCAGCGCTACGCGGTCGCGACGTACGCGGACGGCGCCGCGGTGTACGTGGACGGGCCGCCGCTCGGGGCGCCGCCGGCGACGGGAACACCGCTGGTGGCGGGGCCGGAGGGCGATCCGGGGCCGGGTGCGGCGGCCACCCCCGCCACCCCCGCCACGCCCGCCACCCCCCCCCCCACCCCGCCGCCCGCCGGCCCCCAACACGCCAAATATA
>NZ_JBEHZD010000214.1:0-12016 GCF_040240285.1 Streptomyces sp. HSW2009
CCTGGTCACCGGGGCGTTGGACGGGCCGGCCGGCTGGGTCGCCCGTCATGTCGTACGGGCCCACGGCGTACGCCGGCGGCTCGGCCGCCCCGCGGGGGGGCGGGGCCGCGCCCCCCCCCCGGCCCCGCGGGGGGGGGGGGTCTCGCGCTCCCCCCGCGCGGGGGGGCGCCCCCCGGGGCGCCCGGCCGCGCCGGCGGCGCGGCAGGTCTGTACGGAGTACGCGGACGAGGCGCTGTACCACCACTCCGTGCGGTCGTACTTCTTCGGCGCGGCCTGGGCGCAGGCGCGCGGGCTCGACTTCGACGCCGAGCTGCTGTACGTGGCCGCGCTGCTGCACGACCTGGCGCTCACCGCGCCCTTCGACAGCCACACGGTCGCGTTCGAGGAGGCCGGCGGCGATCTGGCCCGGGTCTTCACGGCCGGCCTCGGCTGGCCGACCGAGCGCCGAAACCGGGCGGCCGAGGTGATCGTGCTGCACATGCGGGACACCGTCACGCCCGAAGTGGACCCGGAGAGCCGGTTGTTGCAGGTGGGGACCAGTGCGGACGTGACCGGCACCGGCCTGGACGACTTCGACCCCGCCTTCACGCAGGCGCTCGTGGCGGCCCACCCGCGGCTGGGGTTCGGCCCCGCCTTCGTCCAGCTCTTCCGGGACCAGGCGGAGCGCAAGCCGCAGTGCGCCGCGGCCGGCTTCGTCGCACGCGGCGCGGAGGAACGGGCCCTGGCACACCCCCTCGACCTCGACCGCGGCTGAGCCCCGCGGGCGCACCGGTCCACCGGCCGCCGCCCCACGGCTACCACGACGCAACGCCCGCCCCAGCGGATGGCCTTCCGCTGCGGATGCGGGCGTTGCGTGCGTTGTACGCGGTGTGGGTTCGTGCGCGGTCTGGGTTCGTGCGCGGTGTGAGCCCGTACGCGTTGCGGGCGTTGCGCGCGCCGTGAGTGTTGCGCGCGTTGCAGGCGTCGTACGGGCCGTGGGCGTCGTTCGGGCCGCGGGCCGGTCAGGGGCGCTCCCTGCGGCGGGCCCGGTACGCGCGTTGCTGGCAGGCGCGGGAGCAGTACCTGCGGGGCCGGCCGCGCGCCGCCCGGGCGACGGGGCCCCGGCAGCCGGAGCAGCGGGCCGCACTTTCGTCACGCGCGGCGGCATCCGCCGCCGTTTCATCACGCGCCGCCTCCCGCGACCGCGCCGCCGCCCTCGACCGCCGCGGGCGCCGCTCGCCGCCGCGGGTCGCCTCGGCTGCGGCGACGAGGTCCTTCCCGCGGCCGGGCCCGACGGGGGTGTTCCGGGACAACTCGCCGTCCAGTACGGGGCAGTGGGCCATGTCGTCGGTCTCGCAGCGCAGCAGGTGGCTCAGGTAGTCCCGGGCGGCCCGTATCTGCTCGGCCTCCCGCTCCAGCAGGTCGATCTGTTCGCCGACGACCTGCCGCCAGGTGTCGAGCCCGGCCTTTCCCGAGGTGACGACGGCGGCCCGGTCCAGCGGCAACCGCCCCACCACACAACACAGGTAGGCGACGCCGAGGCGGCGTAGGTCGCGTTCGTCGTAGAGCCGTCTGCCGCCCCGGAGGGCGGGCGGCGTGAGCACGCCCTGCCGTTCCCACCAGCGCACCGTGGAGGGCGCGATGCCGTACAGGGCCGCTGCTCGTCCGATGGGGACTGCGTGAGGGGTCACGCCTCCAGTTGACATCAAGTCGGCTTCACGAGACAAGATCTTACTTAGGCAAGCCTTAGTTGCTGCCGCCGCGGGGCCGGTCGGGCACCGCGTGCCGTGGCGTGCCGTGTCCTGCCGTGGCACCGCGTGTCCCGCCCGGCAGCCCGCACCCGCAAGCCCGTACCCGCCGGCAACAGCGCCATCAGAGCGAAGCAGGACGCGCAGCCGCATTCCTGCGACAGAAAGGTTCGACCGTGGAAGCCACCGAATACGCAGAGACCGTCATCGTCGGCGCCGGCCAACAAGGGTGCGGGGTCGCCGCTTCCTTACAGGACGTGGGGCATGAGTCCCTCGTCCTGGAGCGCGGCGAAATAGGTCAGGCATGGGCGCACGAGCGGTGGGACAGCCTGCTCGTGGGCAGTGGAATACGATCGATTCGCTTTCCCGGCCGGGAATTCGCGAGCGACAATCCCGATGCGTCCCTCTCGGGTCCCGAATTGGCCCGGCTGCTGCGTGATTACGCGACCGAGCGCGGGCTCAGGGTCCGCGAGCACACCCCTGTCGAAAGGGTCGAGTGCCCGCCGCACGCCGCCGGTGACGACGTGCGGTTCCGTACCCGGCTCGGTACGGGCGGCGTCGTCGAGTCCCGCAATCTCGTCGCGGCCGTGGGCGGATACGCCGCCCCGCGCCTTCCCGCACTGGCCGCCGCGCTCGCCCCTTCCGTGCATCAGATCCATTCGCGGCACTACCGCAATCCGCATTCCCTGCCCGCGGGTGGCGTGCTCGTGGTGGGTGCGGGAATCAGCGGCCAGCAGATCGCCGACGAACTCGCGGACGCGGGGCGCAGCGTCCATCTCTCGGTCGGCCGGCACCGCGCGTGGCCGCACCGCTATCGGGGGCGCGGAATCCACGAATGGATCTTCGCCTTCGGTCTTTACGAGGACTTCGTCACGCACAACACCGGCGGGCCTTCCGTACTGCCCGGGTTGCCGGTGACCGTGGTGACCGGCGGCGGCAGCGATCTGAACCTGGGCACGCTGGCCGAGAAGGGCGTGGTCCTCGTCGGGTCGGTCCGTGCGGCCGAGGGGCGCACGCTCACGCTGGCGGACAACGTCCGCAGCATCGTGGAGCAGTCGGCGCACGCGTTCCGGCAGGTGCTTGACGCCATCGACGTCGGCATCGCCCGGCGGGGCTTCGTGGTGCCTGAGCAGCGGCCCGCGCCGCGGGTCCGTACCGATCACGTCGCCGACTTCGGCACCGGTCTCGATCTGGCACGGCACGGCATCACCAGCGTCATCTGGTGCACCGGGTTCGGGCCCGACTACCGCATCCTGCCGCCCGGGGTGCTCGACGGGCACGGGGCGCCCCGTCAGGAGAAGGGCCTGCTCGGCGCGGTTCCCGGGCTGTACTACGCGGGGCTGCCGAACGGGGAGTCGCTGGCCTCGGTCGCCATCTCGGCCAATGTCGACAACGGGCGGTTCATCGCCGGCCAGATCCACGCCGACCACGTCATGCGGACCGGGTCCGCGGCGTCACTCATCCTGGCGTAGCGCACGGCCCCCGCCGCGGCGGAGCGTCGCGGGCGGGGCCCCACGGACGAGGCACCACGGGCTGCGAGCGAGGCGCCATGGACGAAGCACCACGGACACCGCCCCGCGGGCCGCGGGCGGGGCGGGGTGGTCAGGGCTTGACGGTGGAGACCACGTACACCCGCGGCCGGTCCGGGTCGTCGACGTCGACCGTGACGTCGAGCGTGGGCTCGGGGTCCTTCTGGTCGATGGTGCCGCCGGCCCACTTGGTGTCGGCGGCCAGCTTCCAGCCGACGGTGCCCGCAGCCTTGTCGTCGATGGTGATCCGGCCGTCGTTCAGCACCTCGCGGGTGGTGCCGAGGCGGCTGAAGAAGTGGTCGAGCCCCTCGGGGGTGGTGGTGAACTGGACGTACATCCGGCTCGTCTGCCACGAGTTGGTCTCGTAGAAGGCCACGTTTTTGGAGTACGAGGGAATGGGCGTGTCGTAGATCCGCCGCTGCACCTTGGTGGGCCAGCCCTCGGTGAGGCCGACGGCCGCCGCGTTCTCCTGCTTGTCCTCGCCGCTGCCCCGGCTCTTCTGCGCCGAGATGGCCAGATAGCCGGCGGGGATCGCGATCAGCAGGAAGATCCCCAGGTTGCGCCGCCAGCCGCGGCGCTGCCCGGGCTTGTCACCCGGCTCGGGCTGCTGGCCCGTGGGCTGGCCCGCCGGCTGGCTCATCGTCTGATTCATCGCCGTCCTGCCTGCGCGTAGCGCTCGTACCGCTCCACCCGGCGCCGGTTGGCGCGCCGGAACCTGCGGGCGACCAGTCGGGCCAGGTCGGCCGCGCCGACCAGTCCCGCCTCGTTGCCGAGTTGGGCCTTGATGATGCGGGCCTCGGGCCGGTATCCGCGGCCGGTGAGGGTGCGCCGGAAGGCGTCCCTGGCGGGGGTGATGAGGAGGTCGTCGGCGGCGCTGACGCCACCGCCGATGACGAAGCAGGACGGGTCGAGCGCGGCGGCCAGGTTGGCGATGCCGACGCCCAGCCACTGCCCGATGTCCTGGAGCAGCTCCACGCACATGGCGTCGCCGTCCCGGGCGAGCTCGGTGATGATCGGGCCGGTGATCTCCTGGACGTTGCCGCCCACCCGGTCGATGATCCCGTACGCGACGGGCGAGTCCGCAGCCGCCAGCTCCTTGGCCTCGCGGACCAGGGCGTTGCCCGAGCTGTACTGCTCCCAGCAGCCGCGGTTGCCGCACGGGCAGCGGTGCCCCGCCGGCACCACCTGCATATGGCCGAATTCCCCGGCGACCCCGTACTTGCCGCGCTTGACCTGGCCGTCCTCCAGGATCGCGCCGCCGATGCCGGTGCCGAGCGTGATCATCACGAGGTGGTCCTCGCCGCGTCCGGCGCCGAACCGCCACTCCGCCCAGGCCGCGGTGTTGGCGTCGTTGTCGACCATGACCGGCACCGCGAGCCGGTCCGCGAGCCGGTCCCGCAGCGGCTCGTCACGCCAGGCCAGGTGCGGGGCGAACAGCACCCGGGAGCGGTCGGCATCCACCCAGCCGGCGGCGCCGATGCCGACCGCGTGCACATCGTGCCGGTCGGACAGGTCGAGGACGAGCTCCACGATGGTGTCCTCGACGACCTTGGGGCTCTTGGACTTGTCCGGGGTCTCGGTGCGCAGCCGCTCCAGAATGTTGCCGTCGGCGTCCACCACCCCGGCCGCGACCTTGGTGCCGCCGATGTCGATGCCGACGGTGGGCACCCGGGGCGCGGTCAGGTGCGAGCGGCGCTCGCGGGTGCCGACGGTGCGCAGCACGGTGGCCCGGGCGGAGCCCCGGTGCACTCGCTCGCGGTACAGGCTCATCAACCGTCCCTCTCGCCGTTGCCGGGGGCGGCGACCGCTCCGCCGGGTGGGTGGGGCCGATCGCGGCGGGTTCGGTCGCTGCGGGTGCGTGCGCGCAAGAGTCGTCGTCCCTGCGGTTTCCTGGGAGGCCAGCAGCCTCGGGCGTGCGGTCGGGCGTGACGGGCGTGGCCCGCCGTGGCGATTGTGCCTCACTCGCACCACGCGGCGCATGGCGGAGCAGCACTCATCGGCCGCGTGGGGCGGAACGTGCCGGATGCCCTGCTTGACTGCCGGGCCCCGGCCGCCGCGGCCTCCACGTGGTGGCGCACTCTAGGGGACGCGGCCCGGGCCCGTGCTGCCTGACCTGCGGCCGGGTCCGTTATCGGATCGAGGCCGACCGCGGGTCAGTCGGTCGTCATCGGCCGGTCATCATCGGCCAGTAGTAGTCAGTCGGTCGGCTGCGGCTTGCGGAGGTCGGGGGTGGCGGTGCGGGCCAGTTCGTGGCTCAGCTCCTCCAGCTCGCTGCCGCCGGCCATCTGCCGCGTCAGCTCGTCCAGCGTGATCTCCGCCTTGAGGTGGCTGCCCGCCATGGCGCCCCGCTTGAGCAGGACGAACCGGTCGCCGACCAGGTACGCGTGGTGCGGATTGTGGGTGATGAGGACGACGCCGAGGCCGGCGTCCCGGGCCGCGGCGACGTACTTGAGGACCACGCCGGACTGCTTGACGCCGAGCGCCGCGGTCGGCTCGTCGAGTACCAGGACCTTGGCGCCGAAGTAGACGGCCCGCGCGATGGCCACGCACTGCCGCTCGCCACCGGAGAGGGTGCCGATCGGCTGGTCCACGTCCCGCAGGTCGATGCCCATGCGGCGCAGCTCGGTGCGGGTGGTCTCGCGCATCATCGCCGTGTCGAGCCGGCGCAGCGGGCCGCGGCCCTTGGTGGGCTCGGAGCCGAGGAAGAAGTTCCGCCACACCGGCATCAGCGGCACCACGGCCAGGTCCTGGTAGACCGTGGCGATGCCGCGGTCCAGGGCCTCGCGCGGGGAGCCGAGCCTGGCCGGCTCGCCCTCGATGCGCAAGGTGCCCGCGTCGTGCTGGTGCAGCCCGGAGATGATCTTGATGAGGGTGGACTTGCCCGCGCCGTTGTCGCCGAGTACGCAACTGATCTCGCCGGCGTGCACGGCGAGCGAGACGCCTTCGAGCGCCTTGATGTTGCCGTAGTACTTGCTGACGTCGGCGAGCTCGACCAGCGCGGCGGGGTCGGCGTCCGCGCTGGTGGGGGCGGTGGTGGCGGCGTGGTCCACGCTGGCGCCGGTGGTGGCGCGGTCCGCGCCGGGGCCGGTGGGCCCGGACGCGTCGTCGGGTCGCTGTTGCTGGTCGCTCACTTGCTCGCCTCCGCCCGCTTGCGCACCCACGCGTTGAGCAGGGTGGCCAGCAGGAGCATCGCGCCGAGGAAGAACTTGAACCAGTCGGCGTCCCACTGCGCGTACACGATGCCCTTGTTCGTCATGCCGAAGATCAGGGCGCCCACGGCGGCGCCGATCGCCGAACCGTAGCCGCCGGTCATCAGGCAGCCGCCGATGACGGCCGCGATGATGTACAGCAACTCGTTGCCCACGCCCTCGCCCGACTGCACGGAGTCGAACGAGAACAGCAGGTGCTGGCCGAGCACCCAGGCGCCGAAGCCCGTGCCCATGTACAGGGCGATCTTGGTCCAGCCGACCGGGACGCCGACCGCGCGGGCCGCGTGTGCGTTGCCGCCGGCCGCGAAGATCCAGTTGCCGGCCCGGGTCCGCAGCAGAATCCAGGTCGCGAGGACGACGAGGCCGAGCCACCACAGGACGGTGACCTTGAGGTTCACCTCGCCGATCGTGTACTGCGAGGCGAAGACCTTACGGGCCGACTCGAAGCCCTCCATGTCGCCGATGGTCTTCGTGGAGACCTTGCCGCTGATCAGCTTGGTGAAGCCGAGGTTCATGCCGGTGAGCATGAGGAAGGTGGCGAGCGTGATGATGAAGCTCGGCAGTCCGGTGCGGACGAGCACGAAGCCGTTGAAGAACCCGATCGCCAGGCTGGTCAGCAGCGACACGCCGACGCCGACCCACACGTTGGCCGTCATCTGGTAGCTGAACATCGACGACATCAGCGCGGAGGTGGTCACCGCGACGCCGGTGGACAGGTCGAACTCGCCGCCGATCATCAACAGCGCCACCGGGACGGCCATGATGCCGATCGTCGAGGACGCGTAGAGCACCGTGGAGAGGCTGGAGAGCTGGAGGAAGCTGTCGGCGACCAGGGAGAAGAAGACGAAGACCGCGATCGCGCCGACCACCGCACCGAGCTCGGGGCGGCTGGCCAGCCGGCGCAGCGCGGAGCGGTGCAGCAGCCGCTCGTCCACGTCGGACCGGCCGGATCGGCCGGGTTTGCCCGGTTCGCCCGAGCGCCCCGCCGGGGGTCCTGAGTGTGCCAGGGAACTGCTCACCGGGTGCCCCGCTCCGCGTACTTCGCCAGCTCGTCCGCCTCGTCCTTGGTGATGATCTGCGGGCCGGTCAGCACCGGCTTGCCGCCACCGAGCACATCGGCGTTGTACTTGTACAGCCACAGCAGGTCGACGGCCTGGTAGCCCTGGAGGTAGGGCTGCTGGTCGACGGCGAAGCCGAGGTCGCCGGCGGCCAGCCCCTCGGCGACCTGCTTGCTCAGGTCGAAGGTGTCGATCTCGGCGTCACTGCCGGCCTGCTTCTTGGCCGTGACCGCGGTGGCGGCGAAGGGTGCGCCGAGCGTGAGCACCGCGTCGATGTCGTCGTCGGACTGGAGCTTGGCCTCGATGGCGGAGAGCACGTCGGGCATGTTGGTGCCCTCGACGTACAGGTTCTTCAGCTCGCCCTTGAACGTCTTGCGGGCGCCGTCGCAGCGCTGCTCGTGGCCGACGTTGCCCTGTTCGTGCAGGACGCACAGGGCCTTCTTCTTGCCCCGCTTGGTCAGCTCGTCACCGACCGCCTCGCCGGCGATGGTTTCGTCCTGGCCGATGTGGGTGAGGGCGCCGAACTCCTTGGACTCGGCCGATCCTGAGTTCACCGTGATCACCGGGATGCCGGCCTTCACGGCCTTGGCCACGACGGCCTTCATCGCGTCGGGCTTGGCCAGCGTGACGATCAGGCCGTCGACCTTCTGGTCGATGTAGCTCTGCACCTGTTCGCTCTGCTGCTGGCCCTCGTCGCTGTGCGCGTAGAGCAGCTTGATGTTGTCCTTGTCGGCCGCCTGCTTGGCACCGCTGCGCACGATGTCCCAGAACGAGTCGCCGTCGCCCGAGTGGGTGACCATGGCCACGGTCCAGCGCGGCGTGTCGACCGCCGGGCGGCCCTGGGCAGCCTTGGCCGCCCGCTCCTCCGCGCGCTTGCCGCCGGTACTGCTGCATCCTGCAAGGGTCGCGCCGACCACCGCTGCCAGCACGGCGCTCACGGCGCGTACCCCTGTCCGAACCCTTGCCACGAGGACTTGCCCTTCTCCACTGAATGTCACGGTGCGGCCGGGTACCGTTCACCCGCCCCGGCCGCCCAAGTATCCGTCACCGCTGCTCGTCGGGGGTCCAGCGGGTCCCGCGAGCGGCGATTCGCGCGTCTGTGGCGCGGTGCGCCCGCTGCCGTGGCCCGGCGGCCGGGTGCGGCGGCGGGTGCGGGGCGCGGGTGCGCTGCATGCCGGGACCGCCTTCTCTTCGGAGCCGCGGACAGCGGTTGGAGGAGTTGTAACGGCGCACACCGCACCCCGTCAATGCACTGCGCTGCGCGAACGCCGCACCGACGGGGCTCCGGCAGCCACCGTACGGCCGCGGCGGGGGCGGATCGACCTACGCCGCACCCGTGGGCAGGGCGTGGCTGCCCACGGTCCTGGGCGCGGCTCCCGGCGGCCCTGTCAGGGGCGTACGAGCAGGTGGAACTCGAAGGAGTAGCGGGCGGCCCGGTAGGTGTGGGAGCCGAATTCGACGGCCCGGCCGGTGTCGTCGAAGGTGGTCCGCTCCATGGTCAGCAGCGGTGCGCCGGGCGCCTCGGCGAGCTGCTGGGCCTCGGCCGCGGTGGCCGCGCGGGCCCCGATCGACTGGCGGGCGCTGTGCAGGGTGATGCCGGCGCCGCGCATCAGCCGGTAGAGGCCGGTGGCCTCAAGGGCCGCGCTGTCCAGCGGCAGCAGCCCGCTGGGCAGGTGGTTGCGCAGCTGGGCCATGGGCTCGCCGTGCGCGAGGCGCAGCCGCTCCAGGAACACCACGTCCGCCCCTTCGGGCACCCCGAGGGCGGCGGCGACCTCGGCGGTCGCGGGCTGCACGAGGTGCTGGACGACCCGGGTGGCGGGCCGCTGCCCGGCGGCCTCCAGGTCGTCGTAGAGGCTGCTCAACTCCAGCGGTCGCTTGACCTGGCTGTGGACGACCTGGGTGCCGACGCCGCGGCGGCGCACCAGGAGCCCCTTGTCGACCAGGGACTGGATGGCCTGTCGTACGGTCGGCCGGGAGAGCCCGAGCCGGCCGGCGAGGTCGATCTCGTTGCCCAGCAGACTGCCCGGGGCGAGGCCGCCCTGCTCGATGGCGGCCTCAAGCTGCTGGGCCAACTGGAAGTACAGCGGCACCGGACTGCCGCGGTCCACGCTCAGCCGCAGGGTCGCCGTGGAACCGGGCGCGCCCGCTGCGTCTCCTTGCTTCGCCACGGGCCGAGCGTATCCACCCGGGCAGGTGACGGGAAGCCGAGAAGTCAGATTGTCCGGACAAAGCGAAATGCGACGGCGGGAGCGCCGCGGGCGGCCTGCGCCCGCTCGGGTCCGAGGCCCCGCCCACATCCGGGACCTGCCACCCCTACCGCTTCCCGTACCCGCCACTCCCCCCTGCTCCCCCGCTCCCCTCCCTCCGGCCCTACTCCCCCGCGTCCGCCAGCCTGGCCAGCAGGTCAGCGACGCGCTTGGCGACCACGTCCCGGTCGCCCTGGGAGAGGACGGAGCCCATGCCGCAGGCGACCGCGCCCGCGGCGATCCACTCCGGGGCGTCCTCCACCGTCACGCCGCCGGTCGGCAGCACGGGGGCCTGCGGCAGCGCGGCGCGCACGTCCTCCAGCCAGCGCGGGCCGTGCGACCAGGCGGGGAACAGCTTGAGCGCGTCCGCACCGAGCTCCAGCGCGCGCACCATCTCGGTCGGCGTGCTGACGCCGGGGAAGACCGGCAGCCCGTACCGGTGTCCCATCTCGATGACCGCGGCGTCCAGGCTCGGCGAGACCAGATACCTGGCCCCCGCCTCGACGGCCATCCGGGCCGATGCGGCGTCCAGCACGGTGCCGGCGCCGATGATCGCGTCGGAGCCGACCTCGCGGGTCAAGGTGGTGATCGCCTCCAGCGCGAAGGGCGTGGTCAGCGAGACCTCCAGGCTGGTGAGGCCAGCCGAGAGCAGCGTGTCGGCCGTCGCCGCGGCCTGGTCGTAACTCTCGCTACGGATGATGGCGAAGACCCGCTGTTCGAGCGCGGCCCGGGTGATCTCCCAGCGGTACACGGCAGTTCGCCGCCCTTCTGCACAGAGAAACGGATGGATGGGATAGCAGGTGCGGGGGAACGGGGCGCGATGCCGTCGAGCGCCGATACGGGACGGCGCCCGGGGATCGCGGGTGGAGCGGGTGACGCGGGTTGAACGGATGGAGCAGGTCAGACGGGGCGTGCGGGTCGAGCGGGCGGTGCTGGGTGGTACCTGGTGATGCTGGATGGTGCCGGGTGGCGCCTGGTGGTGCTGGGCTCCGCACGGCTGTCGCACACGGTGCCGGGTAGTGCGGGGCACGCGCACGGGTGGAGCACGGGGCGGAACGCGGGTCGCCGCCGGTGCGCGGACCGCACCGGCGGCGGTGTGCCGCTCGGGGAGGTCTCGCATCGTCCTGCGCCGGTCTCGTGTGCCGCTGGCGGTGCCGTGGTGCGCCGGACGGCCCCTGGTACGGCCCCGTCCGCACGGCGATCCGACAGGCCCCGCCGATAATCCAACGTCCGAGGCGCCGTGATCGTTCACGCTCGTCCGCTTCCGCTCCGTACTGCGCCCCGGCGCGTGCTCTGGCCGCCTTTGGCTGGCGGTCGGCGCTGCCGGGCCGCCCCGGGGGAGGTGCGACGGCGGGGCCAGCCGGCGCGCGTCAGCGGTGCACGGCGTCGGTCCCCTCCCGCTGGGCGGCGCGCGGACGGCCCCGCACGGCCGGCGTCGGCGGCCCGGCCGGGCCCGTCGACGGCTGGACGGCGACGCCGATCGTCACGTGCGCCGCGGCGCCCGCTATGGAGCGACGGAAGTGGGTCGCCCGGTCCGGTGGGACGCCGGGCTCGGTCAGCATCAGCAGCTTGACCTGACCCCCCGTCACCACCTCGGGGTCTGCGCTCCCCGGGCCATATGTCACCGATCCCGCCTCCTTTACGTCCTTACGCCTCCTCGAACGTTTTTCTACCGAAACGCTATCGGTTGGCACTGACATCCGAGCCCGTGGGGGCGCACTCGGCACGATTACGCGCGTCAACATGCGCCCGGCGCTCAGGAGTACGGGACGGCAGGCGGCCGGAACACCAGGCCCCGCGGCGCCGCAGGGCGAGGCCCCCCGGGCGGGACACGGCGGCGCCGGGCAGGGGACGGCGAGTGCCGGGCGGGACACGGCGGCGCGAGGGTGGGACACGGCGCGAGGCGAGCGGGCCCGGTGCGGCGAGCCGGCAGGGCGCTCGGAGCGGCGGGCCGGCGCGGCGGGCGCGTAAGACTCAGCCGGCGCGGCAGGCGCGTACGACGCGGCAGAACGACGCAACGGCACGCGCCGGAACGGGCCCGGGCGGGCCGAGCCGTGGTGGCGCAAGGGGGTCCGCGGCCCGGACGGAGCGGGCGGGTCCCGGGCCCGGCCCGCAACGCGAGGGCGGGGGGGGGGGGGGGGGGGGGGCCCCCCCCGGGGGGGGGGCCCCCCCCCGGGGCGGGGGGGGGCCCGGGGGGGGGGCGGGGCCCGCCGGGGCGGGGCCGGGGGGGGCGCCGGGGGGGGGGGG
>NZ_JBEHZD010000215.1:0-11953 GCF_040240285.1 Streptomyces sp. HSW2009
CCCCCCCCCCCCCCCCCCCCCCCCCCCGCCGCCACCCCCCCCCCCCCCCCCCCCCGCGCCGGCGGGCGCCGGGGGGGGGGGCCCCCCCCGACGGTTCGACGGCCCCCGGCCCCCGGCCCGTACCGCCAAGCGACCTGCCAAGCGATCATGGACAGGCCCGGTGCGGCCGATGGCGGGAGCCCCTGTAGCCTCAGGCGCGATAACCCCCGTCACATCCGCAAGGAGCCGCGATCATGAGCCAGCGCACCCTCGTCCTTCTCAAGCCCGACGCGGTCAGGCGCGGTCTGGTGGGCGAGATCCTGGGCCGCATCGAGGGCAAGGCGGGCTGGCAGCTCGTCGCGCTGGAGCTGCGCACCCTGGAGCGCGAGGTGCTGGAGCAGCACTACGCCGAGCACGTGGGCAAGCCCTTCTACGAGCCGCTGATGGAGTTCATGGCCTCCGGCCCGATCGTGGCGCTGGTCGTGCAGGGCGAGCGCGTCATCGAGGGCGTCCGTACGTTGGCCGGCCCCACCGACCCGATTGCCGCCGCGCCCGGCAGCATCCGCGGTGACTTCGGCACCATCGTCCGCGAGAACCTCATTCACGCCTCTGACTCCGAGGAGTCGGCCGAACGGGAGATGAAGATTTTCTTTCCCGGTCTCGTCTGACGAGACGGCAGATATCTGAACGGTTTCTCCACCCGAACGACCTGATGGCCTCGGGTACACCCGGTTGACCAGGGGGCTGCCGTATTTTTCGGTTGTCCCCTGGAATATGCCCATCGTTCGAGGGAACGCATCGCCGCGACACGACGTCCCCTATGGAGGGGGCGGACGGTGTTCCGCCGACAATGGCGGAGGAACCCTCGCGCCGCACTGCGGCGGGCGAGACTACGATGGAACCTTCCGCGCCACGTAAGCGCACTCATCACGCCGACCTCAATTAAGCATTCGCTCCAGTTGGGAAGGCCAGACGCATCCTCATGGGGAACAACATGTCGTTCATCGGCCGTGACATGGCTGTCGACCTCGGGACCGCCAACACGCTGGTTTACGTCAGAGGCCGCGGGATCGTCCTCAACGAGCCGTCTGTTGTCGCGATCAACACCAACACGGGCGGCATTCTCGCCGTGGGTGCCGAAGCGAAGAAGATGATCGGCCGTACGCCGGGGAACATCGTCGCCGTACGCCCCTTGAAGGACGGCGTTATCGCCGACTTTGAGATCACCGAGCGGATGCTCCGCTATTTCATTCTGAAGATCCACAAGCGCCGCTATCTGGCCCGGCCGCGCGTTGTGGTCTGCGTGCCCAGCGGCATCACCGGAGTCGAGCGACGCGCCGTGATCGAGGCGTCCACCCAGGCGGGTGCCCGCCAGGTGCACATCATCGAGGAGCCGATGGCCGCGGCGATCGGCTCCGGCCTGCCGGTGCACGAGGCCACCGGCAACATGGTGGTGGACATCGGCGGCGGCACCACTGAGGTCGCGGTCATCTCGCTCGGCGGAATCGTCACGGCGCAGTCCATCCGGGTGGCCGGCGACGAGCTCGACAACGCGATCATCCAGCACATCAAGAAGGAGTACAGCCTCCTGCTCGGTGAGCGCACGGCCGAGAACATCAAGATCACCATCGGCTCCGCGTACGAGTCGGAGCAGGAGGAGCACACCGAGATCCGCGGCCGTGACCTGGTCAGCGGGTTGCCCAAGACGGTGGTGATCTCCGCGGCCGAGGTGCGCAAGGCCATCGAGGAGCCCGTCAACTCGATCGTCGACGCCGTGAAGACCACGCTCGACAAGTGCCCGCCCGAGCTGTCCGGCGACGTCATGGACCGCGGCATCGTGCTCACCGGCGGTGGCGCACTGCTGCGCGGGCTCGACGAGCGGCTGCGCCGCGAGACCGGCATGCCCATCCACATCGCCGAGGACCCGCTGGACTCGGTGGCCCTCGGCTCGGGCAAGTGCGTGGAGGAGTTCGAGGCGCTCCAGCAGGTCCTCGACTCCCAGCCCCGCCGCTGAACCAACGGTCGGGTGAACGGGTTACGCCGCGCGGGTAGCCGCGTTCCGGCGCGGTGGAACCCCCGCATAATGAGTCGCACGGGTCCCTGAGGACGCCACGCGTCGCAACACCGGCACCGGTCGCGCCCTGCGCCGCGCGTACGCCGGCCGCTGCACGGAAGGCGTGCGGACCCCCGAAAAACTCTGGACGCGGTCCCCCGGGACAGCGTTCGTATCCAGGTAGGACGCCCCGACCGGCCGCCGCCTTGGACCGGCCGGTCCAACGAGGAAGGCACGGCCGCCGTACGTGAGGGACACCCGAGAGAGCCGGCTGCTACTAGTGCTGCTGGTCGCCATCGCGTTCGCTCTGATCACTGTGGACATCCGCGGTGGCGAGGACTCCCCGCTCGACAAGCCGCGCACGGCGGCCCAGACGGTCTTCGGCCCGGTCGAGGACACCGTGGCCACCGCCGTCGACCCGGTCGGCAACGCCATCGCCGCGGTACGGGACTCCGACGAGCGACACGACCGCATCAGCACCCTGGAGCGGGAGAACGCCGAGCTCAAGCACAAGCTGGGCAGCGATGACCGCAACCGTGCGCGCGTCGCCGAACTCGACAAGCTGCTGAAGACCGCCGGCCGCGGCCAGTACGGCATCAAGGGCGCCGAGGTGATCGCGATAGGAGCCGCCCAGGGCTTCTCCTGGACGGTCACCATCGACGCCGGCAGCAAGGACGGCCTCGCCCGCGACATGACCGTCATCAACGGCGACGGACTGGTCGGCCGGGTCACCACGGTCGGCCCGTCGACCTCCACCGTGCTGCTCGCCAACGACCCCGACTTCACCGTCGGCACCCGGCTGGAGAAGACCGGCGAACTCGGCTTCGCCACCGGACAGGGCGACCGTTCGCTGCGCGTCCAACTCCTCAACGGCAAGGCCAAGGTGAAGAAGGGCGACCGGATGGTCACCTTCGGCTCCCGCGCCGACCGGCCGTTCGTGCCCGGCGTGCCGGTCGGCGAGGTGGTCCGGGTCGACCCCGCGCGCGGCGATCTGACCCGCAGCGTCCAGGTCCGCCCGTACGTGGGCTTCAGCAAGCTCGACATCGTCGGCGTCGTCGTCAAGCCGCCGCGCACCAACCCGCGCGACGAGGTGCTGCCGCCCAAGCCGGCGAAGAAGCCCACCCCGACGGTCACCGTCACGGTCAACCCGAGCGCGACCACCAAGCCCGGAGGCGCAGCCCAGTGAAACGCATCTCGCTCTCCATCGTGCTGGTGGTCTTCGCACTGATCGTGCAGGTCACCGTGTTGGCCAGGTTGCAGTTGCCGGGCGCGGTGCCCGATCTGCTGCTGCTGGTCGTGCTCGGTCTCGCGCTGGTCTACGGGCACACCGGCGGCGCGCTGATCGGCTTCGGCGCCGGCCTGCTCATCGACTTCGCCCCGCCGGCGGACCACGCGGCCGGCCGGTACGCGCTGGTGCTGTGCGTCATCGGCTATCTGGCCGGTCTCGCCAAGCCCGAGAAGGGCCAACTGCGCTCGGCCACCGGACCGATGCTGGTGGTGGTCGGCGCGGCGATCGGCGCCACCCTGCTGTACGCGGCGGTCGGCGCGCTGGTCGGGGACGACGCGGCCCGTCAGGTCGGGCTTGGCAAGTTGCTGTTCACCGCGGCCGTCTACGCCCTGCTGCTGGCGCCGTTCGTCGTACCGCTGGTGATGGCGCTGGCCCGGCGCACCGAGAGCCACCCGCTCAGCGACAGCGGCGGCTCGTCCGGCGGCGCCGGCGAGGGCGCGCTCGGCTGGCTCTCGGCCGGCTCGGGCAGCAGCGGAGCCGGCTGGGGCAAGGCGGCCAGGACCGGCAAGCCCGCCCGGCTCGGCAAGTCCATCAGGCTCGGCAAGTCGGCCAAGATCGCCAGCCCGCGCAGCGACCTGCTGGCCAAGCCGGCCAAGAGCAAGCCGGGACGCATCAAGCTCAAGGGGGTCAAGCGGCTGTGAGGCGGCAGGCGCCGACGGGGGCCGCGCACCCGGGCCCACAGGGCCTCGCGTACCCGGGCCCACCGGGCCCCGCGCATCCGGGCCCACAGGACCACTCGCATCGACCGCCGAGGGGGCGACGGTGACCAACATCCCGGAGACCGGGCGGACCAGCCGGGTCACGATCCGGCTGGTGGCCATTCAGATCCTGGTCTTCTCGCTGCTGCTGACGCTCGGCGGCCGGCTGTGGTACTTGCAGATCCGCAACGGCGACGAGTACAGCAACCAGGCCAGCAACAACCACGTACAGCAGGTCATCGAGCCCGCCGTGCGCGGCTCCATCCTGGACGCCAGGGGCGTGGCGCTGGCCGACAACCAGACCCGGCTGGTGGTCTCCGCCAGCCGCACCGAGCTGATGAAGATGGCCGACGACGGCGAGGCGGTGCTCACCCGGCTGGCCGAGGTGCTCGACCTGGAACCCAAGGAGGTCACCGACAAGGTGCGGCTGTGCGACGCCAAGACGCCGCAGCCGTGCTGGAACGGCTCCCCGTACCAGCCCATCCCGATCACCGACGAGGCCACCACCCAACAGGCCCTCCAGATCCGTGAGCGGGCCGAGGACTTCCCCGGCATCAGCGCCGAGCCCACCGCCGTGCGCCGCTACGCCGCGCCCGGCGACGCCAACACCGCGCAGGTGCTCGGCTACCTCTCGCCGGTCACCGACGACGAGATCAAGAAGGCCGAGGACAGCGAGTCGCCGCTGCTGCGCGCCGACCAGATCGGCCGCTCGGGCCTTGAGCGCACCTACGACAGCCAGCTCCGCGGCAAGGCCGGCGTCACCCGGTACGAGGTGGACAACCTCGGGCGGGTCACCGGCAAGGGCAAGAGCGATGCGGCGGTGCCCGGCTCGACCGTCGTCACCAGCATCGACGCCCGCGTCCAGGCCATAGCGGAGAAGGAGCTCGACGCGGCGATGAAGGCCGCGCGCAAGGAGCACGACCGCAACACCAACCAGAACTACAAGGCGGACGCGGGCGCCGTGGTGGTGATGGAGTCCAAGACCGGCCGCATCGTGTCGATGGCCTCCAACCCGACGTACGACCCCAACGCCTGGGTCGGCGGCATCTCCGGCAAGGACTACCAGCGGCTGACCGGCAAGGACTCCAACTACCCGCTGCTCAACCGGGCCATCCAGGGCCAGGCCGCACCCGGCTCGATCTTCAAGGTCATCTCGGCGACCGCGGCGGTCAACGCCGGCTACGCCTTCGACAACAAGTACGACTGTAGTAGCGCCTTCAACATCGGCGGCCAGGTCTTCAAGAACTTCGAGTCCAAGGGGTACGGCCCGATCGACCTCGGCCGCGCCCTCGAAGTCTCCTGCGACACCGTCTTCTACGACCTCGCGTACAAGCAGTGGCAGAAGGACGGCGGGAACAACCCGAAGAAGAAGCCGGGCGACTACTTCTACAAGACGGCCCACCAGTTCGGGCTCGGCGAGGAGACCGGCATCGACCTGCCGGGCGAGGTCGCCGGGCGGGTGCCGGACCGGCAGTGGAAGAAGGACTACTACAAGGCCAACAAGGACGTCTGGTGCAAGCAGGCGAAGTCGAAGAAGGACGACTACGCCACCCGGGTCGCCCGCGAGAACTGCGCCGAGGGCATGAAGATGCGCGCCGGTGACAGCGTCAACTACTCCATCGGACAGGGCGACACCCTGGTGACGCCGATACAGATGGCGACGATCTACAGCGCCATCAGCAACGGCGGCACGCTCTACGACCCGACCGTCGGCAAGGCCGTGATCAGCCCGGACGGCAAGCAGGTCAAGGAGGTCAAGCCGACCTCGCACGGCAAGCTGCCCATGCACGGCGACACCCGGAACAAGGTGAACGCGGCGCTGGCCGGCGTGGTCACCAACGGCTCCGCGGCCTGGCGGTTCGGCGGCTGGCCGCAGGACAAGATCCCGATGCACGCCAAGACCGGCACCGCCGAGGTCTACGGCAAGCAGACCACCTCGTGGTTCGCCTCGTACACCAAGGACTACACGATCGTCATGACGATCTCCCAGGGCGGCACCGGCTCCGGCGCCTCGGGGCCGGCCGTGCGCAACATCTACAGCGCCCTGTACGGCGTGGACGCCAAGGGCGAGATCGACAAGAAGAAGGCGCTGCTGCCGACGCCGCAGCGCACCCTGCCCAAGATCGAGAAGGACGGCACGATCGAGGCGCCGCACATCAAGCCGCCGAAGAAGGCCAAGCCGACCGAGGAGGCGCCGGTGCTCGCCGCCGGTGAGCTCGGTCGGACGCCGGTGACCACGCTGGACGCCGGCGACCGGCCGGTCACCGCGCCCACCGCAGGCACGCTGCCGCTCGCCGCGGCCGGGAGGCGGGGCCAGTGACCGCATCGGACGGATTCTTCGTACGCAGGTTCTCGCCGGAGCCCGGCGCCTGGGGCAAGCTGACGGCGCGCGACTCGATCGTGCGGCGGCTGGACTGGACGCTGATGTTCTCGGCGCTCGCGCTGTCCGCGATGGGCGCCGTGCTGGTCTACTCCGCCACCCGCAACCGCACCGCGCTCACCGGTGGCGACCAGTACTCCTTCCTCTTCCGACACACCCTCAACACCAGCATCGGCCTCGGGCTGATGATCGCCACCATCTGGCTGGGCCACCGCACGCTGCGCGGCGCGGTGCCGGTGCTCTACGTGCTGTCGGTGGTGCTGGTGCTCGCGGTGCTGTCGCCGCTGGGCTCGACGGTCAACGGCGCGCACTCCTGGATCCAACTGCCCGGCGGCTTCTCGCTCCAGCCGTCGGAGTTCACCAAGGTGACGATCATCTTGGGGATGGCGATGCTGCTGGCGGCCAAGGTGGACGCGGGGGACCGGGCCTACCCGGACCACCGCACGGTGCTCCAGTCACTGGGCATCGCGGCCGTGCCGATCGCGATCGTGCTGCTGATGCCGGACCTCGGTTCGGTGATGGTGATGGCCGTCATCGTGCTGGCGGTGCTGCTGGCCTCCGGCGCGTCCAACCGCTGGATCGCCGGCATCATCGGTACCGGCATCCTGGGCATCGTGCTGATCTGGCAGCTCAACATCCTGGACCAGTACCAGATCGACCGGTTCGCGGCGTTCGCCAACCCGGCGCTCGACCCGGCCGGCGTCGGCTACAACACCAACCAGGCCAGGATCGCGATCGGCTCGGGCCAGCTCCGCGGCGCCGGCCTGTTCAACGGCAGCCAGACGACGGGCCAGTTCGTGCCCGAGCAGCAGACCGACTTCGTCTTCACGGTGGCCGGCGAGGAACTCGGCTTCCTCGGCGGCGGGCTCATCATCCTGCTGGTGGGCGTGGTGCTGTGGCGCGCCTGCCGGATCGCCAGGGGCGCGCCCGAGCTGTACGGCACGATCGTGGCGGCCGGCGTCATCGCCTGGTTCGCGTTCCAGTCCTTCGAGAACATCGGCATGACGCTCGGCATCATGCCGGTCACCGGGCTGCCACTGCCCTTCGTCTCGTACGGCGGCACGTCGATGTTCGCCGCCTGGATAGCGATCGGCCTCTTGCAGTCGATCAAGGTGCAGCGGCCGATGTCGGCCTGACGGCGCCCCGCCCGCGCGGGCCCGCCGCATCCGTCCGGCGCCCCGGTGCCCCTTCCGCGTTCTGCGGGGAGGGGGCGCCGGGGCGTTGGCGTGTGGGGCCCGCTGCCGCGGGGGCCGGGTCGGTGGGGCCGGGCCGTCGTCCGCGGCGGCGTGCGGACCGGCCGGGGCGGGGTGGAGTGGCAGTGCGCGGGGTGGGCCGGGGTCACCGGGTGGCGTGCGGGGCGGGCCGCGGCTGGCCGGCTCCCGGGTGTCCGGGCTGCGGGCTCCCCGCCACCCGTGGGTCGGGCCGGTGGGGCCGGTCGGGCACCGGGCGGTCGGCCACCGGATAGTCGGCCGCCGGGTGGTCAGGCACCGGATAGTCGGGCAGCGTCACGGTGCTGCTGACCTTCTCGCCGAGCTTCAGCATGCCGTTCAGGAACAGTGGGCGGGACAGCAGCGCGTTGCGCAGGCGCAGCCCCGTGGCGGTGCCGGGGGCGAGGAACTTGCCGGTGCGGTCGCCGCCGACCTGGCAGCCGGTGGCGTACTTCCGCAGCAGGCCCTCGTACCGCGCGAAGGCCGTCCGGTGGTCGCCCGCCGCGCCGGCGAGCTCACCGGCCAGGACGTAGGCGGCGCCCCGCGCGGTGCCGGTCCCCATGCCGCCGATGGTGGCCCCGCAGGCGGCGTCGCCGCCCAGGCAGATCCGCCCGGTGGACCAGGTGTCCACATCGGCCCGGCTGATCGAGTCGAAGTACAGGTCGGGCGCCCGGCGCAGCGAGTCCAGCAGTTCGGGCACCGCCCAGCCGAGCCCGGCGAACGCGTCGGCGACCAGCCGCTTCTGCTGCTCAGCGGCGTGCCGGTGGTACGCCAACTCGGGCGCGGCGAAGACGAAGAACGCCCCGGCCAGGCCCGGGTCCCGGTGGTCCGGGCCGACGGACGCGAGCCGCCCCGGCACGTTGTAGCCGACCGAACCCCGGGTCAGCACCGGCTCCGCGGGCCGCGGCAACTGCCAGGTGGCGGCGTAGTAGCCGAGGTGGCTGACGTAGCGCTCCTCGGGTCCGAAGGCCAGGCTGCGGACCCGGGAGTGCAGCCCGTCGGCGCCGATGACCAGGTCGAAGTCGCGTACGACGCCACTGGCGAAGGTCACCCGCACGCCGGCCGCACCCTCCTGGAGGGCGGCGATCGAGTCGCCGAAGACGTACTCGGCGTACGGGGCGCTGCGCTCGTACAGCACCCGGGACAGGTCCCCGCGCAGCACCTCGATGGCGCCGCCGGCGAACTCGGCCGGCAGGTCGAGCAGGGTCCGGCCGGCCTCGTCCACGAAGCGCATCGGGCTGCCGCCGGTCTGGATGCGGCGCAGTTCGGGCAGCAGGCCCATGCGTTCCAGGACGGTGAGGTGGGTCTCGCCGCGGAAGTCGACGGCCTGCCCGCCGGTGCGCAGCGCGGGGGCCAGTTCGACGACGGTCGGGCGGAAGCCGTGCCGGCCCAGCCAGTAGGCGAGCGCGGGTCCGGCGATGCTCGCGCCGGAGATGAGGACGTTCACGGGCACGGGGTGCTCCTTCGGTAGGGCGGGGTCAGGGGCGGGTGGGCGGTACGGGTCGCATGGGCTGCGCGAACCTGCGTGGGCTGCGGGCCGCTCGGCCGTGCGGGCGGTACGAGCCGGGTCGTACGGGGCGTACGGGCATGGGTGCGGGGCACGGGGAGGTCAGCGAGTGCCGTCCCGGAGGCCGCGCAGTGAAACTGTGTCCGATGGACGCTGTCGAATACTGTGTACCGTAGACGCAGTTAACGGGCGCCGCAAGGCGCGAGGGCGACGAAGGGGAGACGGGCGTGGCGGACGAGTACGCCGAGACGGTGCGGCTGTTGTGGGGGGCGCGCCCGCGGCCCGCGGGGGGCCCGCGCCCCACGCTCGACCTGGAGCGCATCGCCCGGGCCGGCATCGAGATCGCCGACGCGGACGGGCTGGCCGACCTCGCCATGCAGCGGGTCGCCGGGCGGCTGGGCGTCACCAAGATGGCGCTCTACCGGTATGTGCCGGGCCGGGCCGAACTGGTCGCGCTGATGGTCGACGCCGCCATCGGCCCCTGCCCCGCACCGGCGGAGCCGGCCGGCGACTGGCGGGAGCAACTGGCGCAGTGGGCGCAGGCATTGCTCACCCGCTTCCGGCAGCACCCCTGGGTGCTGGAAGCCACCGTGGGCCCGCGGGTGGTGGGCCCCGGGGAACTGTCCTGGATGGAGCGCGCGGTGCGCGCGCTGGACGGTACGGGGCTCGCCGGCGCCGAACGGATGGATGCGGCCGTGCTGCTGGTCGGGCACGTACGCGGCATCACCCAGCAGTCCCGCGCGGCCGGACCCAAGGGCGATCCCGAGGCCCAACTCGGCGCGATACTCGGTGCGTTGATGCAGGAGCACGGCGAGCGCTTCCCCGCGGTCACCGCGGCCGTCGACGACGCGGCCCGCTCACACGGCCAGGACCAGGCGTGGGAATTCGGCCTCCACCGCATCCTGGACGGGCTGGCTGTGCTGATCGCCCAGCGGGCGGGTTGACGGTCGCTGGGGCGGGGTGCCGGTGGAGTGTCCGGGCGGCAGGGCGCGGGCTGCCGGGTGGGGCGGCAGCGGTCGCGGGGCGGGGCCTCAGCGGGCGGTGCGGCCGGGCGGTGGTGTGCCGTCGGTCGGCGGCCGGGGGCGTGCCACGGGCACCGGGGCTGCCGGCGCGGCGCCCTGGTGGCGGGCGGCCAGCAGGGTGCCCAGGGGGGTGCGCCGGTGGAGTACGGCGCGGCCGGTGCGGGCCGTGCTGATCAGGCCTGCGCCGCGGAGGGCCGCCGCGTGCGCGGATGCGGTCGCGGCGCTGACGCCGAGGCGGCGGGCGAGGTCACCGGTGGTGTGGGCGTCGGCGAGCAGCAGCAGGGCCCGGTGGCGGGTGCGGCCGAGCACCGCGGCCAGCGCCGTGTCGGAGCCACCGGCCGCCGTCGGCGTGAGCGGGATGCCGGGGCCCGCCGGGTACGTCACGTACAGCGGCTGGTCCGGGTCCGGCGGGTCGGCGACGAGCGGATGGCCGGGCCAGTGGAAGGTCGGCAGGAGCGCGAGCCCCCGGCCCGCCGGCCGTAGCTCCAGGTGGTGCGGCGCGGGCAACTCCCAGCCGTCCGCGTGCAGTACGGAACCGGGCACGGCCGCGGTGAGCGCCGCCCCGACGCCCGCTTCGGCCGCGGTCAGCGCGTGCCGGGCGAACTCCGCCTGATGCATCTCCTGCACCAGCGACCACACCGGCCCGATGACCGTGTCGAAGGCCGCGCGCTGCGCCCGGTGCAGCACCTGCCAGCCGGTGGCGTCGCCGCGGTGCAGATCGCGCACCCACGGCGGGGGCGGGCCCGGTGCGGCGGCGTAGACCCGGGCGAGTTCGGCGCGGACCAGGGGCGCTGGGGTGGCGCGCGGTGCGTCGAGCCCGGCGCCCAGGTCGTCGCTGAACACGTCGAGGAAGGACGGTGCCACCCCGGCCGGGACCAGGTCGAGCAGTGGCTCGGCCGCGCGCGGCAACCGGTGCAGCAGCCGCTCCCGCCACGGCCCGTACCGCAGCGCGCCGCCCGGGTGACCGAGCGTCAGCAGCGCCGTGTTGAGCTCCAGGAGCGGCGCCGGCCGCGGCGCGAAACGGACCCGGGCCAGGTCGGCCGCGGTGAGGTGGATGCGGATCACTACACCTCCCGACGGCGTGGCGCCAGCGTTTCGACGGAGACCGTAAGGCTCGTCCCGGCCCCGGCGCCCGACCCAGTATTCCGGGCGTGCCCCCACCCGGGGGCGCCGGGTGCGCGGCCGGACCGTGCGGACGCGCACGAGCGCACGCGGACGCGGATGCGGGTGTGAACCCGGATGCGGACGCGGAGGGGAAGGAGCGTGGCCCATGGGGTACGTCGAGAACGGGGCGGACCGGCAGGGTGGCGAGCGACGGGTGGGGAGTGCCCGGGCCGGGGGAGTGGGTGTGGGCGGGGTGCCGGTGGCTGGTGTGGGTGGTCAGTTGGGCGGTGTGGGGCAGGTGGGTGCGGGGGTGGAGGCGGGCCCGGCCGGGGAGCCGGGTGCTGTGGCGGAGGCGCGCTCCGCAGGGAAGCCGGGCCCCGCAAGGGAAACGTGCTCCGTGGAGAAGCCGGGCCCGGTGGCGGAGACGGGCCCCGCAGCGGGACCGTGCCTTGTGGTGGCGGGGTGCTCCGTGGGAGAGCCGGGCCCCGTGGGAGAGCCGGACCCCGCAGGGGAGGCGGGCCCCGCGGGGAAGCCAGAGCTCGCAGGGACACCGCGCCCCGCAGCGGACGTGGCCGCGCCGTCGCCCAGGACCGGCCCGCGCCCGGGCCCCGTCGCACGGCGGGCGGTGGTCGGCGCGGCGGCCTGGGGCGCCGTACTGGCCTGCGCCGGCGCCCCGGCGGCGCGGCCGGCGACGGCTGTCTCTTATTCACCTCT
>NZ_JBEHZD010000216.1:0-11954 GCF_040240285.1 Streptomyces sp. HSW2009
AATTTACAGGGCCTGGCGGAGCCCGCGCTCTCCGGCGGTCTGAGGGGCGACACCCACCGGCGGCCGATGCCGGTCGACCGGCCCGAGCGCGCCGGGGCCGCCCCGCCCCTTCCGGACCCACTCGCCGCCGCGTCCCCCGGTGGCCGCTCCCACCTCCCGGCCCGGTCGGCCGCCACGCGCACCCGCCGCCCGGCGCGGGACGGGCCGGCGCCGGGCGGACCGGGCGGACCGGGCGGGAGCCAGCGGTGGTGAACGGGTCAGACGAAGGGACACGGCAGACGAGGAGAGGGGTCACCCCAGGGGTCGAGGGAGTGAACGTCTCGGTGCGGGGCGATCCTTGCACGCTGCACAGGGGGCCGCGCAAGCCCTCGGTCGCGGAGTTAGTGCGGCGACTCGCCATCTGGTATGGGCAGTTGACGTCGCTCTATTGCCGCGGCCATGACGTCGGGGAACAGATCGGGAGTGCAGGCAAATGCCGGCGCACCGAGCGCGGCGAGCGCCCCCGCGTGCTCCCGGTCATACGACGGCGCGCCCTCGTCGGACAGTGCGAGCAGGGCGACGAACTGCACCCCGGCCGCCTTCATCGCCGCCACCCGGCCGAGCATCTCGTCCCGTATGCCGCCTTCGTAGAGGTCGCTGATCAGCACGACGATGGTGTCGGCCGGCCGGGTGATCTGTGACTGGCAGTACGCCAGGGCCCGGTTGATGTCCGTACCGCCGCCGAGTTGGGTGCCGAAGAGGACGTCCACCGGGTCGTCGAGCTGTTCGGTGAGGTCCACGACGGAGGTGTCGAAGACGACCAGTCGGGTGGCGAGGGAGCGCATCGAGGCGAGCACCGCGCCGAACACCGAGGCGTAGACGACCGATGCGGCCATCGAGCCCGACTGGTCGATGCAGAGGATGACGTCCTTCTTGGTCCCGCGCGCGGCCCGCCCGTACCCGATCAGCCGCTCCGGGACCACCGTGCCGTACTCCGGTAGGTAGTTCTTGAGGTTGGCGCGGATCGTGCGGTTCCAGTCGATGTCCTGGTGGCGGGGGCGGCTGATGCGCGCGGAGCGGTCGAGCGCGCCGTGCAACGTGGCGCGGGTCCGCGTCGCCAGCCGCTTCTCCAACTCTTCGACCACCTTGCGGACCACGGCGCGCGCCGGCTCCTTGGTCGTCTCGGGCATCGCCTGGTTGAGCGAGAGCAGCGTGCCCACCAGGTGCACGTCGGCCTCCACGGCCTCCAACATCTCCGGTTCGAGCAGCAGCGCCGACAGGCCGAGCCGGTCGATCGCGTCGCGCTGCATGACCTGGACCACGGAGGTGGGGAAGTACGTACGGATGTCGCCGAGCCAGCGGGCCACGCGCGGGGCGGAGTCGCCGAGGCCGGCCGAGCGCTGGCCGCCGGACGAGCCCTTGCCGCGCTCGCCGGCGCCCGGCCCGTCGCCCCCGTAGAGCGCTTCGAGCGTGCGGTCCATCGCCGCGTCCCGGCCGCTCAACGTGCAGCCGGTGCCGTCGGAACGGTCCCCGCCGCCGAGTACGCGCCGCCACCGCCGCAGCCGCTCGGCATCCGGCACCCGCACCGCGGCCGGGGTGGTGGAGTCCGCTGGGGCGTCGGGTTCGACCAGGTCAGCGGGGGTGGCCCGGGTGGTGGATTCGGCCAGGACCGCGGGGGTGGCCGGGGCAGTGGGGGTGGCCGGGGCGCTGGGGGTGTCCCGATCCACGCGTACGGTCGCGGTGGTGGTGACGGCCTGGGTGGTGGTGGTCAGCGCGGCGGTGCTGGCCTTCGCGGCCGTGGTGGCCGTCGTGGCGGTCGTGGCCGTGGTCCCGGGCGTGGTCGGCGGTGTCGGGGGCAGGCCGAGGAGGGCCCAGAGGGTCGGCAGGACGGCGCGGGCCCGTGCGGGGTCGAGGTCGGCGGCGAAGCCGGCCGTGGCGGACCCGGTGGCCGAGGCGCCGGCGTGGGGCCCGCCGCCGGGGCCACGGCGGACGAGTTCGCCCAGCGTGCGGCGGACCCCCTCGTCGTACTCGGCGAACGTCCGGCGCAGCAGCGGCAGGACGTCCGTGAACGCCTCCGCCGGCACGCCGCACAGCCAGCCGTCGACCAGGGCGAGCAGCCGCTCGTCATGGACCAGCAGCATGCCGCCGCCCGCGCCGCCGATGAAGCCCTCGATCCAGGCGGCAGCCGCCACCGGGGCGGTGCCGGGTGACAGCGCGAGGCCCATCAGGCGGGCCGCGTCACCCGGGGTCAGCCGCCCGTCGTCCAGGAGCAGTCGGGCGGCCCGGCCGCGGACCAGACCCGGCGTGCCGTCCCGTTCCGCCAGCACCCGCAGCACGCCGGCCCAGCGCGCCCGCAGCCCGGGCTCGACCGCGCGCCCCGCACTCGCCGGGTCGCCCGGCCGCTCGCCACCGGCCGCGGCCCGGGCGGTGCTGTGCTGGGCGGTGGTGTCCTGGGCGGCCGGGCCGGTGCCTGCGGAGGCGGCGCCGGCTTCCGGCCCGGCGTCCGCTTCGACGCCGTTGTCGGTGCCGGTGTCGTTGTCGGTCTCGGTGCCGGTGCCGGTGCCGGGCGCCGGGGCGGCGGGGGTTGCTACGGGTCCCCCGGGCGCGGGGGGGGGGGGGGGGGGGGGGGGGGGGGGTGTGGGAGGGGGGGGGCCCCCCCCCCCCCCCGCCGGGGGGGGGGTGGGGGGGGGGGGGGCGGGGGCCGGGGCGGGGCGCGGGGGGGGGGGGGGTGGCTCGGGGCCCCCGGGCCGCGGCGGGGGTCGCGGGGTAGGTCTCGGCCAGGAGGCCGATCGCGCGGTGGGCGGCGTCCACGTGGCCGCGCATCTCCGCCGCGCCGTCCGCGTCCAGGCCCACGCACGCGGGAGGCAGGCCCACGCAGACCCGCTCGGCCAGGCCCGCCGCGACCTCGCCGAGCGCCCCCGCGTCCGTACCGCGCACGTCGCCGTAGCGCACCGACCGCACCAACGCCGGCAGCGCCTGCGCGAGGTGGCCCACGTCCGCGTCGAGCGCGGCGCGGTCCGCGAGCACCCGCATCACCACCGGCAGCGCGTCGGGCAGCCCGGCGAGCAGGCAGCGCTCGGCCAGCTCCGTGACGTCGGCGAGGGCGCGCGCGTCGACGGCCAGCGCCTCGGCCCGCGCGGTCGCAGCGGTGTGCACCGTGGTGCCCCAGATGCCGGCCTCGGCCACCCGCACCGCCAACTCGGGCTCCCACTCAAGACGCCAGGTCTCACGGAAGGTGCCGGTGCCCGTGCGCGCGCCGCGGGCCGGCACGCCCCAGTCGATGCCGAGCAGCGCCAACCGGTGGAGCAGCACGCTGCGTTCGGCGTCCGTCTCCTTGCGCAGGTCGAGTTCCAGCTCGCGTTCGACGGCGGACGGCTTGAGCCGCAGCGCGCGCTGCGCGCGGGCGAGGTCGCGCTGGAGCGGCGTGGCCGGCGCCGAGTCGGGCACCTCGCCGATGTCGTCGCCGACCACGAGCCGCTCGTGGACGAGGGCGAGCGGCACGTCCGAACCCTCGCAGAGCACGGACCTGATGGCGTCCGTGGTCTCGGTGAGCCCGGCGAGCGGACGACCCCGCAGCACGGCGAGGGTGTCCGCGAGCCGCACCGCCTCGATGACGTGGGCCGTCGACACCGGGTAGTCCTCTTCGCGCAGCAGGCCGGCGACCTTCGTCAGCCAGCGCTCCACGGGGCGGTCGGGGGCCTGGAACAGGTGCCCGTACCAGCCGGGCGAGGTGATGCCCGCGCCGTACCCGCTGCGCCGGGAGAGCCTGCGGTGCGTCCACGGCACCCAGCTCAGCTCGGTCTTGACCTTCGGCAGGCCGCGCAGCAGGCCGCGGTCGGCCGCCACCGTGGCCTTGGTGGTGAGCGCCGGTACGTGCCAGGCGCCGCAGACGACGGCGACCTCGTCCCCGAACTCGCGCCGGGCCTCGCGCAGCCGCAGCCGCATGTGCGCCTCGCGCACCTCGTCCCGGTCGGGGCGGGGCTGCTCGTCGGAGGCGGCGGGTCCCGCCGGCTGCTCGGCGCTGCCGGGTCCGTACGCGGCGCGCAGAGCGGCCATCGCCTCGCCGATGGCCGCGAACGGGGCCAGCACGCGGGCGCGTTCGGCGGCGCTGGCCGTCGCGTGCCCGTCGTGTCCGTCGTCGCCGCGGGCCAGCGCCCGGAGGAACGCGTTGCTCAGGGCGTCGACCGTGTCGGGGTCGCTGGCCGGGGCCGCGCCGCGCGCGGGGCGGTCGTCGGGGCCGCCGCGGTGCTCCACGACGTCCTCCCACCAGCGCTCGGGGTCGTCGTAGCCGGCGGCGTCGGCCAGCACCGCCAGCGGGTCGATCCGTACGGTCGCGGGGCCGGCCGGCGCGTCTCCGCCGTCCTGGTCTGTGTCCTGCCCCGCCCCCGTCCCGGCGTCCTCCGGGCGGCTGGGCCCGTCCGGGCCCGGCGCGCGGGCCGGGCGCTGCGGCTCGGTGTCGGTGAGCGCCAGCGTGTGGGCCGCGGGCAGGTCGATGAAACGGACCGGTACGTCGTGGTCGAGCGCCCACTGGATCGCCACCCACTCCGGGGAGAACTCCGCGAGCGGCCAGAAGGCGGCCCGGCCCGGCTCGTTCGCCACGTGCGCGAGGAGCGCGACCGGGGGCCGCAGGTCGGGGTCGGCGGCGAGCGGCAGCAGCGCGTCGCCCTCCGGCGGGCCCTCGATCAGCACCGCCTTGGGGGCGCAGTGGTCGAGCGCGGTCCGCACGGCGCGGGCCGAACCGGGGCCGTGGTGCCGGATGCCGAGCAGGAACGGGCCCTCCGGGGCGACGGGCGGCGCCGCCCCGTCATCGACCCCCGCGCGCGCGGCGCGCGCGATCCCCGCAGCAGCCGCCACCACCGCGCCCGCAGCCCGCTCGTCCACGACACCCGCCACGGGCTGCGCCGCGGAACCCTGCGCTGTCGCACCTCGCGCCGCCGCGCCCCGCCCTGTTGCGCCATCCGCCGTCGCGCCCGCAGCCGTCCGACTCGTCACTGCCGCGCTGCTCGTCACTGCCGCACCGCTACTCGCTGCCGCGCTGCTGGTCGTTGCCGTACTGCTCGTCGCCAGCGTGCTCATCACCACGCTGTTTGTCATCGCGCTGCTGGTCATCTCGCTGCCCAGCACCGCATGGCCCGCCACCGGGCTGTTCGCCACCGTACGACCCGTCGCCGTGCAGTCCGTCGCTGCACTGCCCGCCACCGCGCTGTCCGTTGCCGCGCGGGCCGCCACGACGCTATCCGTCACCGCGCGGGCCGACGCCGCGCTGTCCGGCGCCACCGCGGGCCGTGCGGCCCGGGCCTCGTCCCCCGGCCGTCCGCCCTGCGCCTCGGCCCCCGTACCGCGCCCCGTCGTCACCGCATCGCCGCACGACGCCACCGTCGCAGCCCCCTCGTACGCATCCGATCCCTGCCGGAACATCGCCACCCCCGCCTCCCTGAACGGCGCACTGCCGACCGCTGCGGCCCCCGCCGCCGCGGTCCGTCCCCGCGCCCCCGACCCTGCGTCCCTGCTCGTCCCCTGGCGCCGGTCGGCGCCTGTGCCGGCCCGCGCGCCCCATCGCGCGGCCGGCCCGCCGGGGGGGGGGGGGGGGGGGGGGGGGGGGGGGCCGCCGCCCCCCCCCCCCCCCCCCCCCCCCCCCCCCCCCCCCCCCCCCGGGGCCGGCTCAGCTCTCGGTGCGGTACATCAGGTCCGTCTCGTACGTGGTGAAGCCGAGGCGCTCGTACACGGTGACCGCCGGCACGTTGTCGGCGTCGACGTACAGCATCCCGGTCGGCAGGCCGCGGCCGGCCAGGTGGCGCAGGCCGGTGGCGGTGAGGGCCTTGCCGAGGCCGCTGCCCTGTTCGTCGGGGTGGACGCCGACCACGTACACCTCGCCCAGGCCCTCCGCCCGGTGCACCTTCGTCCAGTGGAAGCCGACCAGGCGGCCGGCGCGTTCGGCGAGGAAGAAGCCGGCCGGGTCGAACCACTCCTCGGCCTTGCGGTCGTCCAGGTCGCGCTGGGTGAGCGAGCCCTGTTCGGGGTGGTGGGCGAAGGCGGCGGCGTTCACCGCGAGCCAGGCCGCGTCGTCGGCGCCCGGCTCGAAGGTGCGGACGGTGACGCCTGCCGGCCACGTCGGTTCGGCGATCTCGGTGAGCGCCTGTTCGCCGAGCGGGCGGCGGAGTTGGCGCAGTTCGCGGAAGAGGGCGAGGCCGAGCACCTGGGCCAGGTGGCGGGCGGCCGGGTGGCCGCCGTGCGCCCACACCCGCAGCCGCTTGCCCGACTCGCCGAGCAGGGTGCTGCCCAGCGCCCGGCCGTGCCCGTGGCCGCGCCAGCCGGGGCGCACCAGGAACTCGGCCGCCGGCGCCTCCACCGGGTCGGTGTCCTCCAGTTGGGCGTAGCCGCCGAGCGCGTCGGCCTCGCCGCGCAGCAGCACGTGGCGTACGCCGGGGCGGCTGCCGCCGCGCAGCCGTAGCCGGCCCTGTTCCGACACGGCGGGCTGGCCGTCGGTACCGGCCGCCTCCGCGATGAGCTCCAACACCTCGGTCGCCTGCTCGGGCGTCAGCTCGTCCACGACGTCGATCCGCCGCTGCCGGCCCGGCCCCTGCACCTCGTCAGTCATGCGTCGAGCCTACGACCCCGCCTTCCGGGCCCGGCTCCGGCGGAGCGGGTGGGGCGGCTGCGCCCCGGTGGGGGCACGTCCCTGCGGGGTGGCTGCGCCCGGTGAGGGATGCGCCCCGGTGGGGTGGCTGCGCCCGGCGGAGCGGGGACGTACGGCGAAGTGGGGACGTACGGCGGATCGTGCCCGTGCGGGACCGGTGGCTCCGTCATCCGGGGTGGTCGCTCCGTGAGCCGGGCGACATCCGGCCGACGGCTGGGCGGCGGCTGGTCGGCGTCCGGTCTGCATCTGGTCTAAGGTCCGGTCCACGTGCGGTCTACGCCCGGCCGGCGGCCGGTCCCACCGGGCCCGCTCCGGTACGTCCCACAGATCGCACCGGCCACCCCCGTCCCCACAGCCCCCGTCGTCGGCCCGTACGAAGGCGCACGGCAAGGCGCCACCCGTTCGTAACCTCCGCGCTCCTGCCCCGCTACGCGCGTAAACCCTATGCTGCGGGCCTGCGCTGCGCGGTGGTCAGCCGGCGCCCGGCATCCCGGGCCGTACCCGCGCAGCATCCGCAGTCGTGAAGGGACATCCATGCCAGCCACTCCTGGGCGCCGTCGCGCGGCGCGCCACCTCACCGCAGCCGCGGCGGTCCTGGCCGCGGCTGCGGGCGTGCTCACCACCGCCCTGCCCGCGGGCGCCGAGACCGAGGCACCCGCGCGCGGCGGGGACCGCGGCCACCACCACGGCCGGACCGTGGACGTCCAGTTGCTCTCCTTCAACGACCTGCACGGCACCCTCGAACCGCCGCAGGGCTCGGCCGGCAACGTCACCCAGACCCTGCCGGACGGCACCACCAAGGCGACCCCGGCCGGTGGCGTCGAGTACCTGGCCACCTCGCTCCGCAAGGCCCGCCAGGGCCAGCGCTACTCGGTGACGGCCGCCGCCGGCGACATGATCGGCGCCAGCCCGCTGCTGTCCGGCCTCTTCCACGACGAGCCGTCCATCGAGGCCATGAACAAGCTGGGCCTCGACGTCTCCTCGGTCGGCAACCACGAGTTCGACGAGGGCATCAAGGAACTGACCCGCATCCAGAACGGCGGCTGCCACCCCAAGGACGGCTGCTACGAGGACGGCAAGCGGTTCCGCGGCGCCGACTTCCCCTACCTCGCGGCCAATGTGACCAGCGAGAAGACCGGGAAGCCGGTGCTCAAGCCGTACACCGTGTGGAAGCACAAGGGCGTCCGGATCGGCTTCATCGGCGTCACCCTGGAGGGCACGCCCGACGTGGTCACGGCCGAGGGCGTCAAGGGGCTGAAGTTCCACGACGAGGTCGAGACGATCAACAAGTACACCAAGGAGCTCAACCGCCAGGGCGTCAAGGCGATCGTCGCGCTGGTGCACGAGGGCGGGTTGCCGGCCTCCAGCTCGTACAACTACGACTGTGACAGCCCGGGCCCGGGCGACGGCATCTCCGGCTCCATCGTGGACATCGCCAAGAACGTGAGCCCGCAGGTGGACGCGCTGGTCACCGGCCACACCCACCAGGCGTACGCGTGCACCATCCCGGACCCGAACGGCGTGCCGCGCACCGTCACGTCGGCCGCCTCCTTCGGCCGGCTGTACACGGACACCACGCTCACCTACGACCGCCACACCCGCGACATCGTGCGCACCAGCGTCGAGTCCGCCAACCACGTGGTGCACCGGGAGCAGCGGGCGGCCAAGGACATGAGGGCGCTCATCAAGCGCTGGAACAAGCTGGCGGCCCCGATCGCCAACCGGCCGGTCGGCTACATCTCGGCCGACATCCAGGGCCGCGGCCTGAACGCGTACGAGACGCCGCTCGGCGACCTGATCAGCGACGCGCAACTGGCCGGGCTCGCACCGGCCGACAAGGGCGGCGCGCAGGTGGCGTTCATGAACCCGGGCGGCATCCGCGCCGACCTGGCGTACAAGGCGGCCGGCACCGAGGGCGACGGCGTGGTGACCTACGGCGAGGCGTTCACCGTCCAGCCGTTCACCAACATGACCAACGTGCTCGACCTGACCGGCGAGCAGTTGTTGACCGTGCTGCGCCAGCAGGTCAGCGGCGTCAACGAGAAGCAGCCGCGGGTCCTCCAGGTGTCCAAGGGCCTCACGTACACGCTCGACCTGACCAAGGCCGGCGCGGACCGGATCGCCACCGACTCGGTGCGGCTGAACGGCCAGCCGATCGACGGGACGAAGACCTACCGGGTCGCGGTCAACGAGTTCCTGGCCGGCGGCGGCGACGGCTTCCCGGTCTTCAAGGACGGCAAGAACAAGCTGGTCGGCCCCTCCGACCTGGACGTCTTCACGGCCTACCTGGAGGCCAACTCCAAGCCGGGCGCGCCGCTCGTCCCGTCCAAGGCGGACCGGATCACGGTCGTCAAGTAGTGCGGTAGCGCGGTAGCGCGGGCGGGGCGAGCGCGGGCGGCGGCAGACGCCGCCCCTCCCCCGCCCACCATCACGGGCCGAGGGCCCGCACCCCGTCTTCGGGGGTGCGAGCCCTCGGCTTTGGGGGTGCGGGCTCTCCGCGTGGGGGGGCGGGGCCGCTGCGGGATTCCGTACGGGGTGGGGTTGGTTTTCCGTACGGGGCGGGGTGCGTCGCGGGTTTCCGTATGGGTGGGGGCCGGACTTCCGTACGGGGTTCGGGGCGCGGGATTCCGTACGGGTAGGGGCGGGTTTTCCGTACGGGGTGCGGGGTCGGCCTCGTGGCGGGGCCTTCCTCGCCCGCCGCTCACCATCCCGCTACTCCCCCGCGTCCCACAGCACCCCGTCGCGCGCGGCGATCCGCTCCGCCAGCCGGTCGAGCACCTCGCCCACCGGCCGCGCCTCGATCCTGCGGCCGTCGCGCAGCCGCAGCGCGAGGTGGCCGGCGGCGGCCTCCCGGGCGCCGATCACCGCCTGGTACGGGACCCGCCTCGCCAGCCGGACCCGGGCCCCGAGGGTGCCGCGCTCCGGGCCGAGCACCTCGGCCCGCAGGCCGCGTTCGAGGCAGTGCTCGACGACGGCTTCGGCGGGCCCCGACTCCGCGTCGGTCAGCGGCAGGACGGCCAGTTGGACGGGGGCGAGCCAGCCGGGGAAGGCGCCGCCGTGCACCTCGACGAGGTGGGCCACCGCGCGCTCGACGCTGCCGATGATGCTGCGGTGCACCATGACCGGCCGGTGCCGCGCCCCGTCCGCACCGATGTAGTGCAGGTCGAACCGCTCCGGCTGGTGGTAGTCGATCTGCACGGTGGACAGGGTCGACTCACGGCCCGCCGCGTCCGCGATCTGCACATCGATCTTCGGCCCGTAGAACGCGGCCTCGCCGTGCGCCGCCTCGTACCGGATGCCGGCCCGGTCCAACGCGCTGACCAGCAGTTCGGTGGAGCGCCGCCAGGAGTCGGGGGTGGCGGCCGACGGCTGCTCAGGGCCAGGCAGCGAGAGCCGGTGGCGGGCGGCGGAGATGCCGAGCGCCGCGTACGCCCGGTCGATCATCCCGAGCGCGCCCAGCACCTCGTCCACCACCTGCTCCGGGGTGCAGAACAGGTGCGCGTCGTTGAGGTTGATCGCCCGCACCCGGGTCAACCCGCCGAGCACCCCGGACAGCTCCGAGCGGTACATGCCGCCCAACTCGGCCATCCGTAGCGGTAGTTCACGGTAGCTGCGGGAGCGGGAGCGGTAGATCACCGCATGGTGCGGGCACAGGCTCGGGCGGAGCACGACCTGTTCGCCGCCGCCTTCCATCGGCGGGAACATGTCGGCGCTGTAGTGCTCCCAGTGCCCCGAGATCTCGTACAGCTCCCGCTTGCCGAGCACCGGCGACGCCACGTGCCGGTAGCCGGCGCGCCGTTCCGCCTCGCGGACGTACTCCTCCAGGGCGTGCCGCACGGTCGCGCCGTCCGGCAGCCAGTACGGCAGTCCGGCGCCGATCAGCGGGTCGGTGTCGAAGAGTTCCAGCTCGCGGCCGAGCTTTCGGTGGTCGTGCACGGGGGCCTCCTCCGGGTGCGGGGCGGGCGGCCACGGCTGCGTGCACGACACAGCCCCGGGGCACTCGCCCCGGGGCTGTTGATCAAGACAGGGATCAGCGCGCCGGGACTCGTTCCGGCGTCGTCGTACGGGCGGCGCGCTGCATCATGCCGGCGACCGTAGCAGCCGGCCCCCCGTGGTCGGCCACCGGTTTTCGCACGGGAAAACGCGTTGCCGGGCCGGACGCCCCGTGCTGGGGTGTGCCGCATGGAGCACAGTGAGCCGCGCCCAGCGCCGGCCGAACCACCCCACGACCCGAACGCACCGCACGCCGCGGGCGCCCCGGGCACCGCGCCCGCCCCTGCCGCCCCGGGCGCTGCGGGGGACGACCCCGCGTACCGGGCGCGGCTGCGGGCGCAGTTCGACCGGCAGTTGCGGGAGAAGGCGCCGGCCGACGGCCCCGCCTCGCGCGTCGAGCAGATCTCTGGCGTGGTCCGGCAGACCAGCACGGAAAACGGTTGGAACGGGGTGCTCTGGTCGCAGCTCGACGCGGCCACGGCCGATGCGGCCATCGCCGAGCAGATCCGCCACTTCGGCGCGCTCGGCCGTTCCTTCGAGTGGAAGCTGTACGACTACGACGAGCCGGCCGACCTCGCGGACCGGCTGCGGGCGGCGGGCTTCGTGCCCGAGCCCGCGGAGGCGCTGCTGGTGGCCGACGTGCAGCGGCAGCCGACCGAGGTGCGGCTGCCGGACGGCGTGACGCTGCGCCCGGTGCGCGACGCCGCTGACGTACGGCTGATGGCCGAGGTGCACCAGCAGGCGTTCGGCACCGACGCCAGCGCGTTCCACGCGCGGCTGGCCGAGCAGATCACCGCCGGCAGCGACACGCTGGTCGCGACGGTCGTGATGGCCGGTGACGAGCCGGTCTGCGCGGCGCGCATGGAGTTCTACCCGGGCACGGAGTTCGTCGGCCTGTGGGGCGGCGGCACCGCCCCGGCCTGGCGCGGGCGCGGCATCTACCGCGCCCTGGTCGCCCACCGCGCCCGCATCGCCGCCGAACGCGGCTACCGCTACCTCCAGGTGGACGCGTCCGACGACAGCCGCCCCATCCTGCAACGGCTGGGCTTCGTCCACCTGGCGACGACGACGCCGTACGTCTACGGCGCCTAAGCGGCTGGCGCGGGCGGGCTGCGGCTGGCGTGCGCGGCCTGCGGCTGGCGTGCGTCGTCTGCTGGCACGTGCGGCCCGCTGATCTGCACCGCCTGCCGGCGCGCGCGGGCTGCTGACCCACTGGCCCGCATCGTCTGCTGCCGTGCACGGGTGCCGGCGCCCCGGCCCGCCCCGTGCGTACGCCGCCCGGGCGGGTCGGTGTCCACACCGCCCGGGCGGGGCCGGCCCGCGCCCCGCCGGCCAACTCGGCCGG
>NZ_JBEHZD010000217.1:0-11933 GCF_040240285.1 Streptomyces sp. HSW2009
GGCCCGGCGCCCAACTCCCCGATTCATCAACGGTGTACGGGGAGTTGCTGGGACACCGGGGCGCAGGAAACGCCGCGGGGGGGGGGGGGGGGGGGGGGGGGGGGGGGGGGGGGGGGGGGCGCCCGCCCCCCCCCCCCCCCCCCCACCCCGGTGGACGTCAGCGCCTGGCCGCCAGCCGCAGGTCACCCGCGGTCACCTTGCGGGCGTGCTCGCTCTTGAGCAGGGCGTGCGGGTAGCCGAGGTCGATCGCGCTGACCGCGTCGAGCCGGGCCAGTTGGGCGGCGGTGAGGTCGACGTCGAAGGCGCCCAGGTTGTCCTCCAACTGGGCCATGGTGCGGGCGCCGAGGATCGGCGCGGTCACGTCCGGGTTCCGCAGCGTCCAGGCCAGACCGACCTGGGCCGGGGAGCGGCCGACCTCCCCGGCGACCTCCCGTACCACGTCGGCGATGTCCAGGTTGCGGCCGGTGACCGTGCCCAGCGCCTGGTTGAAGCTCTTGCGGGTGCCGTCGTCGGCCGCGACGGCCGCGGTGGCCAGGTCCTCGCGGCGGTACTTGCCGGTGAGCACCCCGCCGGCCAGCGGCGAGTACGGCACCACGCCGAGCCCCAGCTCGCGGGCCATGGGGATCAGGTCGCGCTCGCCGCCCCGCTCGATCAGGTTGTACTCGATCTGGAGCGCGGCCAGCGGCGACCAGCCGCGCAGCTCGGCCATGGTCTGCATCCGGGACACCTGCCAGGCCGGGGCGTTGCAGATCGCCACGTACAGCACCTTGCCCTGGCGCACCAGGTCGTCCAGGCCGCGCAGGATCTCATCGACCGGTGTCGCCTCGTCCCATACGTGCAGGTAGAGCAGGTCGATGTAGTCCGTGTCGAGCTGGCGCAGGCTCGCCTCCACCGAGGTGAACAGGCTCTTGCGGCTGCCGCCGCGGGCGTTGGGGTCGCCGGGCCGGCGCAGCGAGGTGTACTTCGTGGCCAGCACCAGGCTCTCGCGCCGGCCGCGGGTGAAGGTGCCGAGCATGCGCTCGGAGTTGCCGTCGGTGTAGACGTTGGCGGTGTCGATGAAGTTGCCGCCCCGCTCGACGTAGTGGTCGAACAGTCTGCGCGCCTCGTCCTGCTCGGCGCCCCAGCCCCAGGCGGTGCCGAAGGTGGCCGTGCCCAGTGCGAGCGGTGAGACGCGCAGCCCGGAGCGGCCCAGCAGCCGGTAGGTGTCGAGGGTGAGTGACATGGTCTTCTCCCGTGCCCGTGGTTTGTTGTCGCACACCAGGCTGCTGCGGTCGGGGCGGGGGGTTAAGGGAAGGCTGTTCCTGGGAACGCCAGTCCCACCCTCGCGGTTGGACCAGACATGACGACCCACACCGTGGACACCACACAGGAGTTGGCAGCGTTCCTGCGGGCCAGGCGCGAGCGGCTCGACCCGGCCGATCTGGGGCTGCCCGTGCGCCGGCAGGCCCGAAGGACCCCGGGGCTGCGTCGTGAGGAGGTCGCCGAGTTGGCCGGGGTCAGCGTCGACTACGTCGTACGACTTGAGCAGGGGCGTGGGCTGCGGCCCTCGGCCGAGGTGGTGGAGGCGCTGGCGCGGGCGCTGCGGCTGGCGCCCGTGGAGCGCGCGTACCTCTTCAACCTGGCCCAGCAGCGCCCCCGCGGCGCGGAGAAGGCGGCCAGCGCCGCACAGCCGTCACTGGCCCGCCTGGTCAACGACTTGTCGCCGCTGCCTGCCATGTTGCTGAACCATCGCTACGACGTGCTGGCCTGGAACCCCGAGATGGCCCGGCTGCTGGTGGACTTCACCACCCTGCCGCCCGTGCAGCGCAACGCGATATGGCTGTGTCTGCGCCATCCGCAGGTGCGCGAGCTCTACGCCGACCGGGAGCGCGTCGTACGGGAGGGGGTGGCCCAGCTCCGTGCGGCGTGGGCCGCGTACCCGGGCGATCAGGAGTTGACCGAGCGCATTGCCGAACTCCTCACCTGTGATGAGGAGTTCGCGCGGCTGTGGGGTGAGCGCGAGGTGACCGTGCCCGGCCGGGGGGACAAGGTGCTGCGGCATCCCGAGGTGGGCACGATCGCCGTGCGGTTCGAGGTGCTCATACCGCTACAAGACCCCGACCAGCGGCTGGTGATCTTCCGCGCGGCGGACGGGCCGAGCCAGGCCGCGCTGGACCGGCTGTGCACGGGGTGAGACCCGACCGCGCGCGGGGTCGCCCCCGGGCACGGGCCCGCCGCGCGCTCGTACCCGTCGGTGGGTGCGAGCCGCCGCGCCGTCACCACTACGCCGGGCGGTAGGCCCTCAGGAAGGTTCGTACGCCTTCGATGATCAGCGGTTGGACGCGGGCGTCCTCGGTGGCGTTCGCCGAGCCGAGCCGGTCGAGCGCGACACCGAAGGTCAGCGCGATGAACTGATCGGCCGCGAGCCGGGCGTCGGGTACGTGCAGCAGCCCGGCGCCGGCGAACGCGGCGAACCGCTCGGCCAGCGCCTCTTCGGGGGTGTCGGCCATGGCGCTGTAGCCGCGGCCCGGCTGTTGCCCGGACTCCACCTTGACCAGGCGCTGCAAGGTGGCGTACTCGGCCGAGCCGAGCAGGTCGGTGGCGATGCGCAGGGCGAACGCGACCAGGGCGTCTTCCAGTTCGCCGGCCTCGGGAACGCCGGTCAGGGTGTCGTCGAGGGTGTGTCCGACGGTGTCGACCAGGGACTGCCCGACGGCGTCGACGACGGCCCGCAACAGGGTCTGCTTGTCGCCGAAGTAGTCGTAGATCGTCCGCTTGGACACCTCGGCCCGGGCGGCGATCGCATCGACGCTCACCCGGTCGAAGCCGTCGGTGAGGAACAGTTCGCGGGCCGCCGTGAGGATGGCGGCCCGCTTGCGCGTGGACCCCTCACGCAGCGTCTTCGTGGTCGGCATGGCCTCATCCTAACCGAACTGCACTGCACGGTGTAGTGTAGTTCTGGGGTCGGCGCGCAGCGCTGCTCGCCTCGCACGGCCCTGCACTGCCTTGCCTTGCCCTGCCCTGCTCCGCCCGGCGGGGCGCGCCCGCCCGCTTCCTGCCTCCCGGCGCTGAGCCGGAGACCTCGGCCCCGATGCCCGACGCACCACCGTGCCCCGCCCCAGCCCCACCGGGCCCACCAGGTCCAACGGGCCCACCAGGTCCAACGGGCCCGTGCCGGGCCAGGCGCGGCGACGGCGCGTACCGCCCTCGCCCCGCACGGCCATGACGGAAGGACGCCCATGACCGCAACCCTGACCCCGCCCGTACGCATCGGAAGGTCCGCCGTCGCGGCCATCGGCCTGCTGGCGGTCGCCACCGGAGCCCTGGAGTCGGTGGTGACGCCCACGCTGCCGCTCCTGCAACGCGAGTTACGCATGAGCCCGTCCGAAGGGGCGTTGCTCAGCGTCATGCTGCTCATCACCGGTGCCCTCGTCACCCCGCTCGCCGGCCGGTTCGGCGACCGGTACGGCGGGCGGCGGGTGCTGGTCCGGCTGATGGCGGTGGTCTCGGTCGGCGGCCTGGTGTCGGCCGCCGCGCCCAACCTGCCGGTCCTGCTGGTCGGACAGGTGCTCCAGGGGGCGATGGTGGGCGCGCTGCCGCTGTCGTTCATCCTGGTCCGCGACCACCTCCCCGCGGCCGAGTCGAAGGTGGCCATCGGGACGGTCAGCGGCCTGTTCGTGGCCGGCGGGATGGCGGGGACGCTGGCGGCAGGGCCGGTCGCGGAAGGGTTGTCCCGGCACTGGATGTTCGCGCTGCCCCCCGGCGCGGTCATCGTGGCCACCGTGTTGGTGCACCGCCTGCTGCCGCCCGACCCGCTGCGCGAAGCGGTGGACGCCGGCATCGACTGGGCCGGCCTGTTCCTGCTCAGCGGAGCGCTGGGCATCCTCATGGCCGTACTCGCCCGCGCACCCCAACTCCGTGCGCAGCCAACGCTGTTGGGCCTTCTGGTCGCCGCCATGGTCGGCTGCTCGATCGGTTGGGTGGCCGTGGAGCGCCGGGTGGCCGCGCCCCTGGTCGACCTGCGGCTGCTGGCCAGGCCCGCGGTGTGGAAGGCGTGCGCGCTGACCTTCGTGATGTGCGTCGGCACCTCGGTCGCCGTCTACCTCGTCCCGCAACTGCTCGCGGTGCCCACCGACGCGTACGGCTTCGGCGCCAGCGCCACCGAGATCGGCTTCTACCTGCTGCCCGGGGTGGTGGCCGCCTCGCTGGCGGGGCCGTTGAGCGGGGCCTGGGCGCGGCGGCAGGGCCCGCGGGCGGTGGTCACCACGGGCACCGTCCTCATGGTCACGGCCCTGCTCGCGCTGGCGGCCGTGCACACCGAGATCTGGCACCTGGTCGTCGGCAAGTTGCTGATCGCGCTCGCCAACGGCCTGTGTGTGACGGCCATGGTGACCAGCACCGCCACCGCGGTGCAGCACGGCGAAACCGGCATCGCCACCGGCCTGGTGCTGGTGACACGGGTGGTCGGCTACGCCGTCGGGGTGCAGATCAGCGGCGCCCTGCTCACCGCGGGCACCCCCGCAGGGTCCGCTGTCCCGGCCGAATCGGCCTTCGTCACCGGCTTCGCGGTCGCCGGGGCCGTCACCGCGCTGTCCCTGTTCGTCGCCCGCACCCTGACCAAAGGAGTCACCGAATGAACCCCACCAACCCGCCGTCCCCGTCCGGCACGGCCCGCACTGTCCGTACCCGTCCCGCGCGCCCGCGCACCGTCCTGGTGTCCGGGGCCAGCATCGCCGGGCCCGCGCTCGCCTACTGGCTCACCCGCCGCGGATGCGCCGTCACCGTCGTAGAGAAGGCGGGCGCGCTGCGCAGCGGCGGCTACCCGATCGACGTACGCGGCACCGCACTCGAAGTGGTCCGGCGGATGGGCGTCTTGCCGCGGCTGCGCGACGCGCACATCGCACTGCGCCGGCTGACCTTCCTCGACGCGCACGGCGGCGAGGTGGCGGCGGTCGCCCCGCACGCCCTGAGCGGCGGCACCGACGGCGACCTTGAGGTGCCGCGCGGGGACCTCACCCGGGCGCTGTACGAGGCGGTCCGCGACGACGTGGAGTTCCTGTTCCGCGACTCCATCGACACCATCGACACCATCGGCACCAGCGAAACCGGCGAAACCAGCGACTCCACTGATCCGTCAGGACCCGGGGTGGACGTCACCTTCCGCGGGGGCGCGACGCGCACGTTCGACCTGGTCATCGGCGCGGACGGGCTGCACTCGCGGACCCGTGGCCTCATCTTCGGGCCAAAGGAGCAGTTCCACCGCTACCTCGGTTACTGCTTCGCCGGGTTCACGATGCGCAACACTCTCGGGCTCGCTCACGAGGCGGTGTTGTGGAACACCCCGGGCCGGTGCGCCGCGCTCTACGCGCCGGGGGACGGTGACGAGGTGCACGCCCTCCTCACCTTCGCCCGCCGCACGCCGCCGCCGGGCGCGTTCCGGGACCCGCAGGCCAGCCGGGAACTGGTCGCCGAGGTCTTCGCCGACGCAGGGTGGGAGGTGCCGGGCATGCTCAGCGCGTTGTACGGGGCGGACGACCTGTTCTGCGACACGGTCAGCCAGATCCGTATGCCCCGCTGGTCCAGCGGCAGGGTGGCACTGGTCGGCGACGCCGCGTACGCACCCTCCTTCCTCACCGGACAGGGGTCGAGCCTGGCCCTCGTCGGCGCGTACATGCTCGCCGACTGTCTGGCGGGGCGCGACCACACCGCCGGCTTCGCCGCCTACGAGCAGGCCACCCGCACGTTCGTGACCCTCAACCAGGACCTGGTCGGCGAGGGGGACGCCGCGCTCTTCCCGATCACGGCCGACGCCCTGGAACGGCGCAACGCGATGTTGCGCGGCCTCAGCGCACTACCACCGACCGAGGCGCAGCCGGCACACTCGGCGCTCACGTTGCCTGCGGCGGCCGGGCCTGAGGTGGGGCTTGTGGTGGGGCCCGGGGTGTGAGGTCGGGTGGGTGTGGGTGTGGGTGTGGGTGTGGGCGTGCTCGGTGCGGCGGGTGCGTTCGGTGGGTGGGTGTGTGCGGGGTGGGTTCGCGCCGGGTGGGTCCGCGTTGGGTGGGGCCCCCGCGGGGGGGGGGGGCCCCCCCCCCCGCGCCCCCCGCGCCCCCCCCCGCCGGCCCCCCCCCCCCCCCCAACTCCACCGGGTGCAGATCGAGCGCGGCGGCGAGCCGGTCCATCTGCGCCTCGTACGCGAAGCACGCCTGGACGGCGCCGAAGCCGCGCATCGCGCCGCACGGCGGGTTGTTGGTGTACAGGGCGAGCGCCTCGATCGCCACGGCATCGACGGCGTACGGGCCGGCACCCAGCGCGGCGGCGTTGGTGACGACCAGCGGTGACGAGGAGGCGTAGGCGCCGCCGTCCAGGACGATGCGGCAGGTCAGGTACTGGAGCCGGCCGGCGGCGTCCGCCCCGTGCTCGTAGTGCAGGTGGGCCGGGTGTCGGTGGACGTGGCCGAAGAACGACTCGTACCGGTCGTAGACCATCTTGACCGGGCGGCCGGTGCGCAGCGCCAGCAGACAGGCGTGGGCCTGCATGGACAGGTCCTCGCGCCCGCCGAACGCGCCGCCGACGCCGGAGAGCGTCATGCGCACCTTCTCGGGCGGCAGGCCGAGCACCGGGGCCAGTTGCTGCCGGTCGGAATGGAGCCACTGGGTGGCGACGTACAGGTCGACGCCGCCGTCGTCGGCGGGCACCGCGAGCCCCGCCTCGGGGCCGAGGAACGCCTGGTCCTGCATGCCGACCGCGTAGTCGCCGCGGACCACGACGGCGGCCCTGGCCCGGGCGGCGGCCAGGTCGCCGCGCACGATGGGCTGCCGGTACACCACATTGGGGTGCGGCACGTGCGCCGCGTGCGCGTCGGTGCGGCCCGGGTGCAGCACCGGGGCGTCCGGGGCGAGGGCGCCGGCCTCGTCGGTGACCGGGGTCAGCTCCCGGTAGTCGACGACGATCCGGGCGGCGGCGCGGCGCGCGGTCTCCGGGTGGTCGGCGGCGACGACGGCCACCGGCTCGCCGTGGAACCGCACGACGTCCCCGGCCAGCACGGGCTGGTCGGAGATCTCCAGGCCGTAGTGGGTGGCGGCGGGCAGGTCCCGGTGGGTGAGGACCGCACGGACGCCGGGCACGCGCAGCGCGGGCCCGACGTCGATGCCGACGATCCGGGCGTGGGCGTACGGGCTGCGCAGCGTGTGCCCCCACACCTGGTCCTCGTGCCACAGGTCGGACGCGTACGCGAAGTCGCCGGTGACCTTGAGCGTGCCGTCCGGGCGGGGCGCGGACTCCCCGATGGTGCCGCCGCTGGCACCGCTCGGGCGGGTGGGGGGGGGGGTGCTCGCAGGGGTGGGGCGGCTCGGCGATGTGGTGGCGTCCGGTGATGTGGTGCTGGGGGTGGTGCCGGCCGGGATGGTGTCGGCCCGCGAGGTGGTGGCCTGCGGGGGCGTGATGCCCGCCGGGGACGTGGTGGCTGTCGGGGGCGTGGGGGTCGTCGGGGACGGGCCGTTCGGGATGCGGGGCGCGGGCATGGGTCAGGCTCCGTCCGGTTCGGCCGCGCGGGTGGCGGGGGCAGGGTCGGTCGTGCGGGCTGCCGGGCCCTGACCACCGGTAACGCGGGGCGCGGGGGCCTCGCCGTCCCCGTACCCCTTCCCGTCCCCTTCCCCGTCGCCGCAGCCCCCGTCTCCGCTCCGGCCGGCGGAAGCCTCACCGGTCGTGCGGGGCACGGAGTCCCCGTGCTGCCCGGCTGCGCACCGGCCGGCGGAACCCTCGCCGCCCGCCCCGGAGGCACGGTTCCCACCCGCCGTCCGCGCAGCGGCCAGGTGGACCGCGGCCAGGATCGTGGCGTAGCCGGTGCAGCGGCACAGATGGCCGGCGAGCGCCTCGCGTACGTCCGCGTCGGAGGGGGCCGGCTCCCGCTCCAGGAGTTCATCGACCGCCACCAGCAGCCCCGGCGTGCAGAACCCGCACTGGACGGCGCCCGCATCGAGGAACGCCTGCTGCACCGGGGCGAGCGCGCCACCCTCCGCCCCGTCCGGCCCGGCCCGCCAGCGCCGGGCGGCGTCGAGACTGGTGCCGGGGGTGGGGTCGGGGGCCGGATCAGGACGGGAGTCGGCAGCCGGGTCGGGACGGGGAGCCGGGTCGGGCCTGGGGTCCGGGGCGGGCCTGGGCTTGGGTCCGGGCTGTGGGGCGGGCTCGGGCTCGGCGGCAGATCCGGACTTCGCAGCGAGCCCAGCCCCCGAAGCAGACTCAGGCTCCGCAGCAGACCCAGGCTCCGCAGCGCGCCCGGGGCACCGCACCGGAGCTACCGGGCCCGTGCCCACCGCCGGGCCCGTACCCGCCGCCGCGGCCCGCTCCGCCGCGTACGCCGCAAGCCCCTCCACCGTCAGCACCGAACGGCCGTGCGCCTGGCCCGCGGCCACCAGGCAGGCGCAGACCGGCACCCCGTCGACGCGTACCGTGCACGATCCGCATTCGCCCTGCTCACAGGCGTTCTTGGCGCCGGGAAGGCCGAACCGTTCGCGCAGTACGTACAGCAGGCTCTCGCCCTCCCACACGTCGTCCGCGGTCTGTGGGCGGCCGTTGACCGTCATGCTGACGCGCATCGCGGTGCGCCCCCTTCCGGTTCCCCGCCGCCCGTGGCCCGGTACTCGGCCCAGGCCAGGTCCAGGGCGCGGCGGGCCAGCACCGTCACGGCGTGCCTGCGGTAGGCGGCGCTGCCGCGCACGTCGTCGATGGGCCGGCAGGCGTCGGCGACCAGGGCGGCAAAGTGTCGGGCGACGGCCGGCGGTACGGGCCGGCCGCTGGTCCAGTGGCCGCCCTCGGCGAGCGCGGCCCCGAGGAAGTCTTCGGCTGCCCCGGCCCGGACCGGGGTGGGCGCGGCCGAGCCGATGCCGGTGCCGATCCGCCGCTCGGCCGGGTGCAGCGCGAGGCCGAACGCGCACACCGCGATCACCATCGCATTGCGGGTGCCGACCTTGGCGAACTGCTGCGGGCCGGTCGCCCGGACGATCCGTACCGCTCTGATCAGCTCGTCGGGCGCCAGCGCCGAGCGCTTGACGCCGGTGAAGAAGGCGTCGATCGGGATCAGCCGGGTGCCGCGCACCGAGGCCACCTCCACCTCGGCGCCGGCGGCGAGCAGCGCCGGATGGCAGTCGCCGGCGGGCGAGGCGGAGCCGAGGTTCCCGCCGACGCTGCCGCGGTTGCGGATCTGCGGGGAGCCCACCGTGTCCGCGGCGAGCGCCAGGCCCGGCAGCGGACCGCGCAGCCGGGCCGTGATCCGGGCGTACGGGACGGCGGCGCCGAGCCGCACCCGGGTCGCGCCGACCTCCCAGTCGTACAGGTCGCCGATGCGGGTGAGGTCGATGAGGTGGGTGGGACGGCAGCGGTCGAAGTTGATGTCGACCATGACGTCCGTGCCACCGGCGATCGGCACCGCGGCGGGGTGCGCGGCCTTCGCGGCCAGCGCGTCGTCCCAGGTGGCTGGGCGCAGGAACTCCATGCTCGTGCTCTCCCGCTCTCTTCGCGTGCGCTTCTCACCCGTCCGGCCGGTCCGGCTCCCGCCGATCCGGTGCGTCGGCCCTCTCCTCCGCCCGGTGCGCCGCGCCTCTCCTTCGTACGGTGCGTACGGCTCGCGCCCGTACGAGCCGCGCGGCTCACTCATCCACCCGGCTCAGTCATCCGCCCGGCCCGTACTCCCGTCATGCGGCCGGCGCGTACGGCTCGCATCCCGTACGAGCCGTACGGGTCACTGATCGGGCGCGAACGGCTGCGCTTGCCTCCTCCTTCGTCCGGCGCCCACGCCGAGCCGGCATGTGTCCGACGCGTACGGCCGCGCGCCCGTCGGGCGTCGGATGCCCCGGTCGGCCGTCGGGCGCCCGGGCCGGCCGTGGCGCGTGCCCCTGAGGGCAGTGGTGCGGGCAGCGGTTGGCTGGCCAGCAACCCGGTCTTGTAGATTCGAACGAACGACATGGAGCGCGGGCTCTGGCGATCGCCCCACGTGACCTGGGCTACGGGTACCCCGCACCGGCCGATCCGCACGGCCGGGTGCCGGGTGCACGCGCTCCGCGCCGTATCCGCCCTCCCCCTCACGCCCCACGCCCACCCACCGGGCGCCGCGCCCCGCGGCCCGGCGCCCGGGTCCGCCCCACGAGACAGATCGGCTGACGAGACGATGCGGCTGCGCGCCCTGCTGGAAACCGACGCCCTTGGCCTGCGCCTGCTCGGCGGCGAGGAGGAGCTCGACCGCACCGTGCGCGGCGTGATGACCACCGATCTGCGCGACCCGAGCCGCTACCTCTCCGGCGGCGAACTCGTCCTCACCGGCCTGGCCTGGCGCCGCGAGCCGGCCGACTCGGAGCGCTTCGTCCGCATCCTGACGGCGGCCGGGGTCGCCGGGCTCGCGGCCGGTGAGGCGGAGCTCGGCGCGGTCCCCGAGGACCTGGTGCTGGCCTGTGTCCGGCACGGGCTGCCGCTGTTCTCGGTCGTCGAGGACGTCGCCTTCGCCTCCATCACCGAACACGTGGTGCGGCAGGTCTCCAGCGAACGCGCCGGCGACCTGGCCGCCGTCGTCGACCGCCACCGCCGGCTGATGACTTCGGGCCCCGCCGGCGGCGGCCCCGAGGTGGTGCTCGACCTGCTCAGCAGCGACCTCGACCTGCGGGCCTGGGTGCTGTCGGCCGCCGGTCGGCAGATCGCGGGCTCGGCGGTGGCCGGGCAGGGTCCCGCGCTGACCGGTGCGCTGCGGGCCAGGCTCGCCGGCGAACACCTGGCCGCGGTGCGCGCCGGGCGCACGCCCCCGTACCGGCTGACCACGGCCGCCGGCACGTACTCGCTCTTCCCGGTGCGCAACAGCGGACGCGGCGCACCCGCGGGCGAGGTGCGCGAGACGGTGCTGTCGGACTGGCTGCTGGTGGTGGAGGCGGACGCCGGCGACTGGCCGGCGGAGCGGCTCGACCTGCTGTACGGGGTGACCCAGTTGATCGCCGTCGAGCGCGACCGCAGGGATGCGGCCCGTACGGTGCGGCGCCGGCTGGCTCAGGAAGTGCTCGAACTGGTGCAGACGGGCGCGCCGCCGGCGGAGGTCGCCGCGCGGCTGCGGGTCGCCGCCCCGGTGCTGCTGCCCGGGCTCGGCAGCGCGCCGCACTGGCAGGTGGTGGTGGCCCGGGTGGAGTGGGCCGGCGCCGAGGGGCCGGGCGGGCCCGTGGCCCGGGCGCTGCTCGAAGAGAGCCTGGGGGACCCGGCGGCGCCGGGGCCCGAGCCCTCGGACCGGATCGCGGTCGCCCACACCGGGGACGAGGCGGTGGCGCTGGTGCCGCTGCCCGCGCTGGCCGGCGACGGGCCGGGGGCCGATGCGACGGTGCACGCCGAAGCGCTGCTGGCTGCGGTGCGCGAACCGCTCGCCCGCGGCCTGGCCGACGACGGCCGGCTCACCATCGGGGTCAGCGCGGCGGTGTTGTCGGCCGAGGGGCTGCGCGGCGCCGTGGAGGAGGCCAGGCACGCGCGCCGGGTCGCCGCCGCCCGCCCCGGCACCGTCTGCGCGGCCGGGCACCAGGAGTTGGCCTCGCACGTGCTGCTGCTGCCGTTCGTCCCCGACGACGTGCGGCGCGCCTTCACCGCCAGGTTGCTCGACCCGCTGCGCGAGTACGACCGCCGGCACCGGGCCGAACTCATCCCCACCCTGGAGGCGTTCCTCGCCGCCGACGGCTCCTGGACCCGCTGCGCGGCCCGGCTCCACCTGCACGTGAACACCCTGCGCTACCGGGTGGGCCGCATCGAACAGCTCACCGGCCGCGACCTGGCGCGGCTCGAAGACAAGTTGGACTTCTTCCTGGCGCTGCGGCTGAACTGACGGCCGGTCGGACGCTCCGGTGACCGGCGCGCCCTGGGGCGGGGCAGGTCGGGCGCTCCGGGTGGCCGCGCGGGTGCTCCGGAGCCGGGGGCGCGCGGCCCCCCCGGGGCGCGGG
>NZ_JBEHZD010000218.1:0-11910 GCF_040240285.1 Streptomyces sp. HSW2009
GTACGGGACCCGGCGAGCGGCGCGGCGGCCACGGAGTCAGATCGCGGGTGGCGGTGACCCGTTCGCCCGGCGTCGCGCGCGGGGCCGAGGAAAGCGCTGTCAGCGGCCGGCCCGTCGCCCCACGGAACCAAGGGCGGCCTGCCGTGACCTGACGGGCCACTCGGCGCGCAGCAGCGGCAGGCGCGAGCATCAGGAGAAAGAGGAGACGACGGCACGACGAACCCGACCCGGCCACCCGCCCGAACGGCGGGCGATTCGACGCCCCGCCACTCACCCCCTGCGGCCCGCCCTCGTCCACGGCCCGGCCGCCCCGAGCCACGACCGCCCCCACGACCCGCGACACCGGACGCGCGCCACCGGCCCGGGTGCAGGAACGGCGGTACGGGAAGTGGGGGGAGCGGTACGCGAACGGCTCGGGGGTGGCCAACTCCGGCACGGATCGCCGACACAGGGCGGGGACCGGGTGGGCCGAGAACGGGTCGGCCGACGCTGGGCGGACCGGGAGCAGGCGGGCCGGGAACGGCGGGCGGCCCGCCACCGAGGCCGCTCGGGCGGGAACCACAGCGGAGGCGATCCGCGCGAGAGCCACCCCAGGGGCGGCCGGCACGGGGAGCACAGGGGCGGCGATCCGCCCACAGGTTCCAGTGGAGGTGATCCGCGCAAAGGCCCCGGCGGAGGCGATCCGGACGGGAGTCGTCGTGGGCCAGAGTCGGGTGTGCTGGGTCTCGTCTCGCGGGTCAGGCCGCATGCTCCCCTCCCTCCACGCCGTCGGGGTCGGCCGCTGCGCGGCACTCGTGCCGCAGCCGCCCCGCCGCCCCCGCCCTGCCGCGCGTGGCGTCATCCGCCATGCCCGAGCCGCACCCCGGGGAACGGGGTGCGATCGTTCCTCACCATCGCACGGGGGTGGGTGCCGGCCAAGGGCGCCCTACCCCTCATCTCCGCGGCGCGCGCCCCCTAGAGCCGAGCACCCACACACCCTGCGCCGCCCGCCGAAGCCCGCGTCGCAGGCGTACCGGGCGTGGTCGGGGAGTGTGGCGGCGTCCACCATGCGAACAGGGGGCACACCTATCGATGGATGGGGGCGCGACCAGCGCACTTAAGGGTTTCGCCCGCCCCCCAGAGCGCTATCGCCACCCCGGCGGCGCCGGGCCGCTGCGCGCCATCGCCCCTGACCAGAGCGGGTGTGGCAGGGCTCGGCCGACCCTTGGAGACCGGTGCGGGTGACCCCGTCAAAGGGACGGCGGCGGTGTCACCCGTGCGTGCGCCGGGGTGGCTGCCCGGTCGGGCACGGGATGCGGGCGTGGCGGGTCGCGCCTGCTGGGCGGTGCCCGTGCGTGACCGCCGCGGGGGCGCCGGACGGCGACGCTCCGCAGCGGAGTGGCATATTCCACAGACAGTTGATGGACGTACACGGCCCGTATGCGCATCACTCGTGCGGGCCCGGGTCGGCCCGCTGAGCGATTCCTTCTTTGGAACAACCTGCCCCGCGAGCGCACGAGCCGGGAAGGGAAATGAGGGAATCCGGATCGCCGTCCCTCAAATTTCGATCGGGTCTCGATCAAATGACGACCTGAATACACGACCGGTCCGGGAAGTCACCCCCTGAATCCCGGCGCGCGCCCCCGCGGTAGCCGTCGGGAATCCGGTCGCGACCCCAGCCGACTTCGGGCAGATCTCACCGACGACCACTCCATGGCCACCGAAAGGGGTGGCGCTCCTGGCATTTGCGGATGACAACTTCCGGACAGGAGGCAGCACTTGCCGCACCCCCACGCCCGCATCGCCCCGCGACTCGCCGCCGACCGGCCGACGCCGGCCCGTACCGCCCGACCCCTGCCGCCCGGCGCCCCGCCCGGCCGCCCACCGATTCCGGCCGGCCACACCCGCCCCCACCAGCGCGGGCGCCGCTCCGACTGGAGGAACGGGCGCGGACGGGCGCTCGGCCACAAGCGTTTGCTTCGAGGCGCGTAGATCGCAGGCCACCCGCGCTTCCCCCCTTCGGCACCACACCCCCACGGACCCTGCACACCCGCCCGGCGCGTCACACGCGACACCCCTCGCCACTCCTGACGCCCTATCGCCCCGCTTTGCACACTCCGCCGGCCGCCGCCGCGGACGGACACCCGCGCATTCTCGCCAGCCCCCGACCGAGCCGAACGGCAGCAGCAACCAGCAAATGCACCCACCAAGTGACCCTCAAGAGCCAACCAAGAGATGACCAAGTCCACGCCCGTTGAATCGAGCCCCAGCCGCGGGCCCCGGCCGCGCCCTTTCCCCGAACCGAAGATTCCGCTTCGCCTCAGCCGTGGGGACCCCGGACTGCCGACTACTCCCCGGATTTTTCATCACCCCGAGCACAGTGCCGTACGGAACTACACGTCGGGTCACCTCGCCGTTATACGGCGAACAAATAATCGAGATTGCCGTATGGAATTTCGGCGGGTATCCACGGCGATATCGCCCCGATGGCACGTTCACTTTTCGCGGCTATATCGATCCTCCGCGACACCTCCACCAAACCCCCCGGCATTACACCCCGTAACGGCCGTCGCCGAGCGCTCCGCGTCACCTTGTGTGAAGCCTTACGGTGCGACTGCCGAGTAACACGACGGCATGACGGCGGGCCCCCGCCAAGGAAGGCGAGGACCCGCCGTCATGCGCCAAGCAGCCGTGGAGTGGCGCCAGAGCAACCGCTCTGACGTGCTCAAACGCTAGTTCAGCCGGCCCAGATCGGGTCACGGAGAGCCGTCGACAAGATCATCGGAATCGTCGGGTGCGTCGAAGTGGTGCTCACGTTCTTTCCTCCGCTCGGGACCGGGGCAGGCACCGCAGTCGGCCATAGACTGCACGACTCAAGGCGCCAGCCACCGACAGACCTTGACGGTCACAAGATTAGCGCGGGACAGTTTCCTTTTCCTTCTAGGGAGGAAGCTTTGACGTTGCTCTGGCGTGTACGGCACGCACCGTGATGGGCAGTACACGCTTGCCGAGCGGCAGCCTCACCGGGCTCAACGCTTCGAGGCATTTCCAAGGAAATGCCGATGACTTAAAGTTGCAAGGCAGCAAGTGCTCGGCAGAAGGGGGAAGCACGGGGATGTCGGCAACCATCGGTTCCGACCCGCCATTCGCGGAGCTGGACGACATGAGCGCGGCAGCTTACCGCCAAGCGGTGCAGCTCGGCCGCTTCAACCGACACGAGATCGCCCAGCAGTTGCGCATCTCGCCCGAGGAAGCCGCGCGCATCGAGCGGGTCCTCGGCCTGCTCTGCCTGCTGCACCCCACCCCGGGCGACGCCGACCTGTTGGTCCCGGTCAGCCCCGATGCGGCAGCGGTGGAGCTGGTGGGGTCGGCCGAGAACCAGATCCGCGACCTCCAGCACGCGGTCACCGAGGTGCGGGCCCAGATGCTGTCGCTGACCCCCGCGTACTACGACGGTCGTCGCGAACGCAACCGTATGGAAGCGTTCGACGTGGTCTCGGACGTGGCGACGGTGCAGTCGCTGCTCGACGAGCTCAGCGAACGCTGCCGCAGCGAGGTGCTGACCGTGCAGCCGGGCGGCGCCCGCCCGGCCCACATCCTCAGCGCCGCCCGCAAGGTCTCCCTCGGCATACTCGACCGCGGGGTGCGGATGCGGACGGTCTATCAGCACTCCGCCCGTACCGACCTCGCCACCCGGTCCTTCGTCCGCGACTTGATCGAGCACGGCGGCGAGCTGCGGACCAGCGAAGAAGTCATCGACCGCATGATCATCTACGACCGGGAGGTCGTCTTCCTGCCCGAGCACAAGCCCGTCGGGCGGGAGCCGGGCGCGGCCATCGTGCGCGAACCGACGCTGGTGGCCTTCCTCTGCTCGGTCTTCGAGCACCTCTGGCGCGGCGCCACCCCCTTCCACCTGGGCAGCGTCGAGTCCGACCCGGTGACAGACGACCTCAAGCGGTCCATCGTGCGGCTGATGGCGGAGGGCTACAAGGACGAGATGGTCGCCCGCCGGCTGGGCATGTCGGTACGGACCTGCCGGCGCCACATCGCCGAGATCATGGAGGAGTTGGAGGCCACCAGCCGCTTCCAGGCCGGCGCCAACGCGGCGCTCTCCAAGCTGCTGTCCTACCCCCAGGACACGGTCTGAGCCTCCCCGCCGCGAACAGGGGTGCCCCGTAGGCCGCTTGGCGCGCGGGACGCGTGGGGCGCGCTGGCCTTCGTACCGGCGGCGCAACTCCGACGGGAAGCGACCCGGACCAGAAGCGGGCCGGCCGGGGGAGGCGCGGGCCCCAGACGCGGGATGGCCGGGATACGGGATGGCCGGGACGGCCGAGGCACGGGAGCCGTGGGCCGGGCCCGGGTAGGGGGCCCGTGCCGGGCGCCGGACAGCGGATGGCAGCATGGCCGCAGGTCGGCCGGTTCCGCTCGGCGGGCCGCGGACCACCCCTTCGTCGGCCCAGGGAGCGTCATGCGCGGGGACAGCGCCGCCGGCCGGACCCCTGCCTGGCCCGCGGTCGACGGCACGGCCAGCCACCTCATCCACCGCCCGCGGAGCTGGGACCACTACCTCCTGGACGCGCCGTCCAGCGGCGAGGAGGAATTCGTCCTGGTCACCCAGACGCCGCTGGGGCACCCGCTGTTCAACGACGGCCCCGACCACTTCCACGACGTGCAGGGCGCCGCGGAGTTGGCGCGGCAGGTCGGGGAGTTCATCGGGCACCGGTACTTCGGCCTGCCGGGCGAGCGGCGCGCGGTCTTCGCACGGCTCGGGCTGAGCGTCACGGACGTCGCCGGCTGGCGCGCCGGCCCCGGCCGCTCCGACCTCACGGTGCAGTTACGGGCCCGGCCCACCGACGTGCTCCGGGGCGTGCCGCGCGGGGTGGCCCTGCACAGCGAGTTGGCCATCGACGGCGTGAGCTGCGCCACCGGCACCGCCAGCCTCGCCTTCCTGCCGCCCGACTCCCCGCTCCACCACCCGGGCCAGGGCGCAGCGCCACCGCGCCGGGTGGCCGAACGACCCGACAGGTCCGGTCCGACCCGAGCGCCCCTACCGAACGGCCCCACCAACCCGGCCGGCCCCGCTGGCCCCACCGGCCCAACCACCAGCACCGGACTCCCCAGTCTCCCCAACTTCCCCAGCACCGCCGACGTTTCGCACACCACCGGCATCGCCGCTGTCCCCGGCACCACCGCCACGGCCCATGCCGCCATCACGGACGGCGCGGGCGGCCGATGCGATGCGGCCGGCGGGCGCGGTGGGCCAGGCGACGGCCACGGGGACGGCGGCGGCGAGGACGACCTCGGGCCGCTCGCGCCGCAACGGCCGGCGGAGGCAGCCGAGGTCGGGCGCGGCAGCCCGGCGAACGTGGTGGTGAGCGAGCCGACGGAGTCCACGTACGGACGGTTCGTCACCCAGTTGCTGGCCAGCACCTACCACCGGGTCTTCGCCGCCGAGGGCGGTGCGCACCTGTCGGGGATGCTGCTCCTCGAAGCGATGCGCCAGACGGCCCTGTTGGCCGCCGGGCGCACCTACGGGCTCGCGCCGTCGCGTACCACCGTGGCCTCCTCCCGCGTGCTCTTCCGCGCCCGGGCCGAGCCGCAGCTCACCGTCGTCTGCGCCGCGGTCCCCGGCCGCCTCGGCCGCGACGCGGGCCAGCGCCCCTCGGTGCCCATCACCGTCACCCTCACCCAGCACGGGCGCCGGGTGGCGGAGGCGACCGCCACGGTGGTCCAGGACTTCTAGCCGTGCCACTGCCGTACGCCGCGGCGGCGGCGTGCTCCCCCGGCACGCCGTGGTTCCCTGGCACGACGTGGTTCCCCGGCACCGGCTGGGCAACCGGGCGCACCGTCCTCAGCCGGACCGGCGACCGGGCGCGCATTCCCCAACTGGGCAAGCCGCCCACGCACAACACCCCCAGCCGGGCAGGCGCCCACGCACGACGCCCCCGCCCAGCCCATCGCCCCCACTCGGGAAGCCTCAAGGCAGCGGGCCCGGCGCAGGGTCGTCGGTGCAGGGGGCGGGCTGCCCCAGCGGGTCCGGCGGGTCCACCGGGTCCGCGGAGCCGCGGGGTGCCGCCACCGCCGCCCACTCCCGCTCGCCCCGCATCGCGGCGGCGTCGAAGACGGCGGCGCTGACCCGGTACCCGCTGTCGAGCACCACCGAACTGAACGCCCACTCGTGGCTGTCGCCCAGGCTGCCGTCCGGGCGCTGCACCCGCATCGGGCCGCCGTCCGGGGCGAAGCCGAACTCGGTGAAGCGGAACTTCATCGCCTGCCCGATGGCCTTGCTGTACGCCTCCTTGAGCGTCCACAGCCGGACCAGGCTGCCATTGCGTTCGCGTTCGGGCAGGTGGGAGAGGGTCACCAGCTCGTAAGGGGTACAGATGTGCCGGCCCAGGCCCTTGCCGTAGACCGGGCGGTCGGCGCGCTCCACGTCCACGCCGATCAGCCCGCGGGTGGTCAGCCCCACCACCATCAGCCCGTCCGCGTGGCTGAGGCTGATGTCGATCCCGTCGCAGCCGCGGAGGTAGGGGCGGCCGGTCGGACCGTAGCCGAGTTCGCTGCTGCCCCGACCGTCCTGGCACACCACCCGTGCCGCGTGCTGGAGCAACATCCGCGACGCCGCGTGCTGGACCCGCAGGTCGGGATGGGCCAGCGACAGGTAGCAGGACCAGTCGTCGCCGAGCAGGGCCCGGAGTTCCGCGGTGGACGACACGCCCGGGTACCACTCGGCGAGAGGCGCGTGCAGCAGTACGGAGCCCGCGGAGTCGAGTTCAGTGCGCACCTGGTCCCAGCCCCGGTCCTCGCCGACGACCTCGATAGGCACGCCGAGCGGCGGTCCCGGTCTGGGGCTCTCGGCGGCCGTCATGGCAGTCCTCCAAGGGTCAGATGGCAGTCGGGCAGGTCGCCACAGCGTACGGATACGCCAGAAAGGATGACCGCCGGGCCGGAATCGTTCCCGGCGGGGCACCGCCGCGCAGCGCCCCGGGGAGGGTCCGCGACGTCAGGCGCGCGCTCTTCGCCGGCCGGTGCGGCGACGGCCGGGGACGCGCGACGGCTTCGGCAACACGACCCCTCCCGCATCGGCTCAGCTCGGCGGCCAGCGACGGCCCGTGCCGCGCTGACGGGCTCCGATGGTCGAGGGGCGAGCTTAAGCAGTACTTAGGTCCGGCGACTTAAGGGCCGCTTAGGGGGCGGGCCCACCTCACGCGCGGTGTGGCACGGGACCTATGGTGAAGCGGTTCGGACACGGGGACGGTGTCCGGACAGACCATGTCACTGGCTGGCCCGCTGAACCGGTCGGCTCAACGGGCGGAAACACGGGGCGGGATGAGGTTCCGGATACTGGGCCCGTTGGAAGTGACGGGCGAGCCGCCCGACGAGCAGGCGCTGACGCCACGGGCCGCCAAGCTCCGTATCGTGCTGGCCAGTCTGCTGGTGCGGGCCGACCGGGTGGTGTCCGTCGACGCACTGGCCGATGAACTGTGGGGCGGCTCGCCGCCGCGCACCCCGACCGCCACCATCCAGGTGTACGTGTCGCACCTGCGCAAGACCCTCCAGGCGGCCGATCCGCGGTCCGGACGTGCGACGTTGATCACGCAGAGCCCGGGGTACGTGCTCCGGCCGCAGCCGGGCCAGATCGACCTGTGCGAGTTCGAGGAGTTGCACGAGCGGGGGCGCAGGGCGCTGGACCGCGGGGACTTCGCCGCGGCGTCCGACCTCCAGCGGCGGGCGCTGGCGCTGTGGCGCGGCCCCATGCTGGCCGGCATTCCGCACGGCGCGCTGCTCGGCGGGGCGGTGGCCTGGGTGGGCGAGATACGCATCGCCGCCCTTGAGCAACGCATCAGGGCGGACCTCCAGTTGGGCCGCCACCACGAGCTGGTGACCGAGTTGCGCGCGTTGGTCGGCGAGCATCCGCTGCGGGAGGAGCTGCACGCGCATCTGATGCTGGCGCTGTTCCGGGCCGAGCGGCAGAGCGAGGCACTACGGGTCTTCGCCGAGCTGCGGGCCGCGCTCGTCGACGAGTTGGGCACCGAGCCCGGGCCGCCGCTGCAACGCCTGCACCAGCGCATCCTCACCGCCGACCCGCAGCTGCTGACGGCGGGGCGGGTCACCGCCGCGCCGTCGGGGCCGCCGCTGCCGCGCCCGCTGACGGCCGGACTGCCCGCGGCCGACCCGGCGTTCACCGGGCGGGCCGCGGCGCTCGCCGAGGTGGAGCAGTTGCTGCGGCGCGCACCGGCCGGCGGCTGCGTGGCCATCGCAGGGCCGGTCGGGGTCGGCAAGACCGCGCTGGCCGTCGAGGCGGCGCAGCGCAGTGCCGAGGTGTTCCCCGACGGCCGGATCTTCCTCGATCTGGGCCCGCGGGGCCGGGGCCCGCTCTCCGCGGCCGAGGCGATGGTGCGGCTGCTGCGCCGGGCCGAGGTGCCGGGCCCGCTGCCCGACGACCCGGAGGACCTGAGCGATCTGGTGCAGCGGGTGCTGGCGGGACGGCAGACGCTGCTGGTGCTCGACAATGCGACCAGCGAGGCCCAGGTGCGTCCGCTGCTGCCGACCGGCGCCGGCAGCACCGCGCTGTTGACCGGCCGGCGGCTGCCGGCCGGGCTGTACGGGATGCGTCCCGTGGTGCTGGCGGTGCCCGATGCGGACGAGGCGTGCGCGCTGCTTGAGGCCGCTCTCGCGCCGGCCCGGCAGGTCGCCGAGCCGGCCGCGGTGGCCCGGCTGAGCGAACTGTGCGGGGCGTTGCCGCTCGCGCTCCGGGTGGTCGCGGCCCAACTCGTCGCCCGCCCGCACTGGAACGCCGCCACCCTGGCCGACCGGCTGGCGGACGAGGGCGGCCGGCTGGCCCTGTTGGCCGCCGGCGACGTGGACGTACGGGGCGCTCTGCTGGCCGCCTACCGGCAGGCCCCGGCGGCCGAGCGGCAGGCGTTCCGGCTGCTGGGCCTGTTGCCGCGCGGCACGTTCGGCCTGTGGGTGGCTTCGGCCGTGCTCGGAGTGCCGGCGCGGGAGGCCGAGCGCCTGGTGGAGGCGCTGGTGGAGGCGCGCCTGCTGGAGGTGGCCGAGGCCACCGGGGCGCGCCCCGACCAGTACCGGCTGCACGAGCTGTGGCGGCTGCTGGCCGTCGAGCTGCTGGCCGACGAGCCGGCGGCGACGGTAAGGGCCGCCACCGAGCGGATGTGCGAGGCGTACGCGGACGCGTCGACGTACGCCGACGCACTCCTCGCCCCCGGCCGCCGTGACACCGACCGCACCCAGGGCAACCACGACCCGCGCCCGGCACATGAGACGGCGCACCGGGCACCGGAGCACTTCCTGACCGCGCATCAGGGGGTGGCCAAGGCGGCGCCGTACACGCTGGACGAGGTGGGCTACGGGCGCCTGGACGGCACGTACGGACGGGGCGGCGAGGCGTACTGGCAGGCCGCGGGTGCGCACGGGCTGGGCGGCGGGGCGGCGTACGAGCAGGGCGGCAACGTCTTCGGGCGGGGGGACGGGCCCGGCGGCTGGGGCCCGGACGGGAGCTGGTGGGCCAGCGGACATCCGGGGCTGCCTGCGGCGCAGGAACAACAGCAGGACTTCCGGGGCGCCGGCGCCGGGGCGCGCCGCAGGCGCGGTACCACCGGGCCGGCCACTCCGCCCGGCGACGCGGACGCACCCCAGCAGGCACAGCGAGCACCACAGCCAGCGCCACAGACACCACGGCAGGCACCACGAACACCGCAAGCACCGCAGGAGACACCGCAGCACGCGCCGCACCGTCAGTGCTGGTGCGGGGCGCCCGACTGCGGCGCGGAACCGCCCCCGGGCGAGGTGCCACGCCAGCGCGCCGCCCCGAACAGGACCGGCGAACCCGGCCACCACTCGGCCGGGACCGGCGAACCCGGCCGCCGCTCGACCGGGATCAGCGAACCGGACCACCGCCCAACCGGGACCGGCAAACCGGACCACCCCTCAACCGGGACCGGCGAACCGGACCACCGCCCGTCCAGCACCGGCGATCCAGCGCAGCGCCCCGCCGCCGACGCGCTGGCCGCGCGGTTCGCCCCGGTGGCGGACGGTCAGGGGCCCGGGCGGGGGGCGCCGCCCGCGGTCGGTGGCGCCCGGTGGTCGGCGGCCGAGCCGACGTCCGCCGAACGCGCCTGGCACGCCAGCGCCGTCGGGCACGATCCGCTCGCCTGGTTCACGGCCGAGCAGCCCAAGCTGGTCGCCGTCGTGATCGCGGCGCACGCCGCCCGGCACTGGCGGACCACGATCAGGCTGGCGGACAGCATGAGCGGCGCGCTCGCGGCGCGGGCCGCCTGGGCGGACTGGCACACCACGCACAGCCTCGCCCTGGACGCGGCACACCGCTGCGGCGACCGGCGGGCCGCGGCCGGGCTGTTGCGTTCGCTCGGCGACCTGGCCTGGCAGCGCCGCCGACTGCCCGAGGCCCGCGCGCACTACCAGCAGGCGCGGCTGGCCGCCTGGGAGGTCGCGGACCCGCGGGAGTACGCGCGCAGCCTGGTCAGCCTCGCCGAACTCAGCCTGGACAGCGGCCAGTTGGGCGATGCCGCGCGGCTCGTGGACTCGGCCCTCGCGGTGGCCAGCACGCCCCGGGACACCCGGGGCAGGTACGCGGCGCTGCGCGTGCTGTCGCTGCTCGCGCTGGAACGGGGCGAGTGGGACGCGGCGGAACGATCGTTCGCCCAGTGCCTCGAACTGGCCGGCGTCCTCCGCGACCGACGCCTTGAGGACTTCGCCCGCCGCGCACTGCGAGCGCTGCGCACCGGCCACCTGTGCACCGGCCGGCTGAGCGGCCACTCCCCCACCGCCCCCGACGAGTCGGCACCCCACCGCACCGCCCCCACCGGCATCGAAGTCCGCCCCGGCATCTGGCGCCTCCACACCCCCGCCATCCCCTGAGCACCCCCCGCTGCCGCACCGCTTCGGGCCACGGAAGGGAGCTGGCCGGGCGCGCCCCGTACACCATCAGGGGGGCGCGGTACGCAATCACCTTACGAGCGGGAGGAGTTGGGGCGGGGCGGGGGCGGGCCGACTGCGCCGGCGGGCCCGCGTGGGGCCGCAGCGCTCCGGCCGGTCGGGCCGGCACGGTCTCCCCCACGCAGGCCAGACGCCGCCCGGCGCGTACGACGGGCGCTGCGGGCATGGCCGGCAGGCGCGTACGGCAGCCGCGACCACCGCTCCCCCAACCCCAACCCCCACCGCCCACCACATCCGCCCAATGCCACACCCCCGCCAGCCCCCCCGCAACCCGCTAAGCGGAGGCCGCCGACCGCCCGTCAGCCGGCCGGTGTGAGCCATATCCCACGGCCGGTCCACCCCGCCCCCGGCCGGCAGGCTCCTCCGTTCGGGGGCCGTCCGGCGGTCACCGTACGTCGCGATCTTCTGACATCGCTGGCCACGGGCACCCCGCCCGGCCTCGGTGGTCGCCGGAGGCGCGCGCGGGCGTGGTTACGGAACGTCATTCGCACGGGGCGCGCGCAGCCAACCCGCGCACACCGCCCGCACACGCTCCCGCACGGCCCGCAACCGTGGTTCGCTCGGTGCGTTGGCAACCGCACGGACACCCATGTGGAAGGGGAACAGGCGTGACCACCGAGCCCGAGCAGGCCGCGGTAGCGGCGGAGCTCGCGGAAATCCGCCGCAACGTCGATGTCGGGGTCGCCCGCATCGACGGGCAACTCGCACTCCTCGCACAGCGCAGCGAGCAGCACGACCGGGATCTGACCGAGGCGACCGGCCGGGTCAGGGCGTTGGAACACGGCCGCTGGCCGCTGCCCTCACTGGCGGCCCTGACCGGCGTGTGCGCCCTGGCCGTCACGATCTGGCAGGCCACGGGCCGTTGACCTGGCCGCAACGACCACCCGGCCACGCCCCACCGGGCGCCCGCCGGCCCGCCGGGCGCAGGGCCCGGGGCCCGGGCCCGCCCACCGC
>NZ_JBEHZD010000219.1:0-11900 GCF_040240285.1 Streptomyces sp. HSW2009
AGCTCGCACGCGCGTACGGGTACTGATGTGGTGGACGAGTTGATTGACCTGGGGAGGGTGCAGGTGGATGCAACACGACGACGCGCATTAGGAGTGGGTCTCTTCTCGGTCGCCCTCACGATTCCGGGATGGCCAGAGGTCGCCGGTCGGGCACATGCGGTTCAGAGCAACCCGCGCGCCCGGATCGGGCAAGCCGAAGTGGACTCGGTGGGCGCAATGATCAATCGGCTCAAGCTCCTCGACGGCGAGTTCGGCAGTCAGTACGCACGGCCGATGGCCAGCGCTTTCCTCACCAACACTGTTGTGCCGTACCTCCGCGCGACGGCCACCGAGTCCGTTCGCAAAGCCATGTTGTCCGCGGGCGCGATGGCTTGCTATCTCACGGGTTGGATGGCCGTGGATGAGGGGCTGAACGGGCTTGCCCAGCGTTACTACAACAAAGGGTTGGAGTTGGCTGGTGCCGCTGACGATCGCATGACGTATTGCCATATCCTCCGCGGCATCAGCGTGCAGGCAGCCAATCTGGGCCATGGGCGCCCCGCGGCCCGCTACGCGAATGCTGCCGCTGATACGGCTCCGGTCTCCACGCACCGCATGCGTGCGTTCCTCGCTGGCCAGCAGGCACACGGGTACGCGCTCACGGGCGCAAAGACCGATGCGCTGGAAAGCCTGCGCGTAACAGAGCGCGCGGTGTCGCGCGTTACGAGCCCGTCCGGTCAGGCTTCGGGCGGATACAGCGCGTCGACACTCGCCTACCACACTGCGCAGGTTCGCTACGAACTGGGCGATGTGAAAGGCAGCGTGTCTGCACTCCACGAACACTTCAAGCTGCGGAACAGTTCGGACAGCAATCGAAGCGCCATGATGTTCGGCAGCCTCCTGGCCGAGCGACAGCTAGAAGTGGGCCACCTGGACGCCGCGTGCGCAACGTGGAATCGCGTACTCGATGACTATCCGGCGATGCACTCGGGCCGCGTGGACGACCGAGTCCGGTCCACCGTCAAGTGCCTGGCTCCCTACCAAGCAAACAGCACCGCTCGCCACACCCGCGACCGAGCACGGGTGCTGCTTGCGCAGCGGGGCGTCTAGCTCGCAGCACGGGAGACGGCCCACCGTCGGCCCTAACGTGGAGGCAGCCCGCCCGATCGCGGGTTGTTGCTGGCTCTGTGACCTGGGGTGATGCATTACCGGCGGATCGCTGCAAAAATGCTGGCGCGACGGGGTGGCAACATGTGTGTGACCTGGGGTTTTACCCTCGGGTCGTCATTAGCCCTGGAGGGTTCGCAACCCGCCCAACCGCAGGCCGTCTACGAGCAGCTGCGTAGTCGTCATTAGCCCTGGAGGGTTCGCAACCACGACACTGCCCCCACCACCCCGAACGGGGGGCCTGGTCGTCATTAGCCCTGGAGGGTTCGCAACCGTAGTCGCGCGCCGAGGCCGGCCCGTGCGCTCTGGAGTCGTCATTAGCTCTGGAGGGTTCGCAACGTGTGCACGCTCGACGGCAGTCATCCGTCTGATTGCGCGTCGTCATTAGCCCTGGAGGGTTCGCAACGTGATGCCGTCGCAGCGGTGCGCGCAGCCTCTTGTGGTCGTCATCAACCCCGGAGAGCGAGCAAGCTCCCGCACTCGTACGGGCACCGGCAAAGCCAACCCCACCCGGGGCAGGTCGCCCAGCACTCAAAGCCCAGAACGGACCCACCCGCGCGCGCCCGCCTCACCGGCACCTATGCCGTCCGCCTTACGCCCCCGAGACCTCATGCACCGATGTCTGACTCCACCGACGCCCCGTGTTCGGGTCTCCGCTCCACACCACCTGGTGATCCGCGGTACATGTCATGCCGAAGTCGTAGACCGAAGGGGCGTCGGAGCGTTCCCAGTCTTGCCCGGCGGCTTGCAGTTCGGTGGCCAGGCGGCGTGGGCCGCCCTGGTAGGCGAGGGTGGGGTGGCCGTCGTTCGCCACCAGGGTCGTCCAGGAATCGCGGCCGTCGTGTACCCACGCAACGATGCGTCCCTCGGCCGCCTCCGTACGGATCTGCACCTCCGGTAGGACGACCCGCAGCGCGAAGAGGAGGTTCGCGTCCTTGTGGAGGCGGAGCAAGTCCGTTCGTTCCACCACCGTTTCCTCCTCCGGCTCACCCGCCCCTCGTACGTCCTCCCAGGGGCGACCTGCGACGGTGCCCTTTGCGGGCATGAACGTGGCGAGGCCCTGAACCCAACCGCGGGCCGACCGCCCGTCGGCGGCGACCGTGAGTGCCACGTGGCCGAGCCGCCCCCACGGGGTGACGATCCGTCCACCGGGCCGAGTTTGTTGCACCCAGTTCCACGGGATGAGGTCCACGGCGTACGTGGCCATGACCCGGTCGAAGGGCGCGTACGACTCGGCGCCCCTCGCCCCGTCACCAGTCACGACCACCACGTCGGCATGTGCCGCGGCCAGGTTCTGGCGCGCCCCGTCAGCCAACTGCGGGTCCACTTCGACCGTGACAACCCGCCCCCCGTGCCCCGTCCTGGCTGCCATGAGGGCAGCATTGCGCCCGGTGGCCGCGCCGAGTTCCAACACGGCGTGCCCCGGCTCCAGCATCGCGGAGTCGAGCATGTCGGCCACGACCGCCTCACAGCTCAGGCTGGAGGTCGGGAGGCCGTCCGTCACCTGGGTAACGGTCGAGTCGTACGGGCCGCCGTAGACGAGTTCCGTCCAGCGGTCCGGGGCGGCGGTGCGGTCGAGGGGTACGTACGCGTGCCCGTCCCACGTCCACAGGCGGTCCGGAGCGAAGAGGTGCCGCGGGGCCGCTTCCACCATGGCCGGGCGGACCCAGGGCGAGTCCGCCGGCCATAGGCCCGCGTCCGTCATGGCCGTCGCCAGTCGCGTACGTCGAGACATGTACATCTGCTACTTGCGCCGGTTCCCCGTGGGAGGCGGCGGATCGGGCACCTTGCCGTCCGCGTTGCCTGGCGGCGGCTTGCCCTGGCTCGGGTCCGGGTCCGGCTTGCGGTGATCGCCCACGCATCCACTCCGATCGACGTCTCGAAAATCGACGTCTCGTACGCAGCGTGGCAGCCGCCCAGGCGCAGGGGCGGCGCGATGCGGTGTGCTGGCTGGATTGGTGTGGGACTCTGGCTTTTTGCTGCGGTGGAGAGCTGACGCGGATGGCTTCGTGACTGCGAGAGGCAGCTACCCTCGCTCGACGGGCCCGCCGCGCATGCGACACAGCCTGGAATGCCCGGCTGTCGCTGACGCTGTGACCTGGGGTGATGCATTACCGGCTGATCGCTGCAAAAATGCTTGCCGGATGGGGCAGTAAAATGCGTGTGACCTGGGATTTTACCCTCGGGTCGTCATGAGCCCTGGAGGGTTCGCAACATGATCGTCAGCCCGCGGGCCTTGGCGACCGCCCGCGTCGTCATGAGCCCTGGAGGGTTCGCAACACGAACGCGTTGGGCTGGACCACGCCGAACGCCGCGGTCGTCATCAGCCCTGGAGGGTTCGCAACTCGTGCGCTCCCTCGATGAGCTCGGGCTCGTGGGAGTCGTCATGAGCCCTGGAGGGTCGCAACGGAGTTCGCAGGAGGGTGGGGAGGGAGAGCCCACTGGTCGCCATCAGCCCATGAGAGCTTGCAACTTGTGCTTACGCATGGTGCCTGGGGCAGGGGCCTCGGGTCGTCATAAGCCCTGGAGGGCTTGCAACGACAGGATGCCCTGCGGCAGCGGAGCGCCAGGCACAGTCGTCATAGGCCCTGAAGGGTTCGCAATGTGTACGTGAACACGGATGAGGGGCTGGCCCTGGCGGTCGTCAACGGCCTGGAGCTCTCCCGACACCTCACCCCCTGCCCACCGCACCGCCACCTCCTCCCACCCCCGCCGACTCCTCCCCCACCGCCCCCTCATCCACCACCCCCATCCCCCGTTCGTACCGCAACCGCCGCCCGCCCAGCGTTGCCGTGCCGTCGGTGGTGAGGATGAGGACGCGGGTGTATTCGATGGGGGTGTAGCGCCAACCGCGCATCACCATCAGCTCGGTTGGGCCGTCCAGGAAGCACGTCGGGGGCAGGGCGGCTGTGTCCGCGACTACCGCTTCGCACTGGGCCGTGTCGGGGGTGGTGCCGGCCGGGAGGGGGGTGCCGGAGACCGTGTGGTGGCCGCCGGCGCCGTCCTCGGTGAGGAGTGCGGCGCGGACGCTGACGTGGTCGGTGGTCAGGGCGTCGCGCGCCGCGGGGCCGGCGTCCTGGCGTTCGGCCAGGTAGTGCAGGCCCGCCAAGGTTGCGGAGACCCGCTGGCCGGCCCGGGTGAGGAGATGGTCCCCCGCGTCGGCCGCCCGCTGCTGCCGTTGTGCGTCGGCCGCCGTACGGGCTGCGGCCACCTGCGCCCGCCAGGCGGCGGGGACCGCGGCGGCGCCGGCCGCGTACCCGGTCGCCACCAGGTCCGGCACGTCCGCCGGGTGGGACCACACCCGCGCGCCGGTGGCGGCCCGGCCGACCTCGTGGGCGGCGAGCAGCAGCGCGTGACGCCCGTACCGTTCCTCGGCCGCTGCGGGGAACCGGGGCGGCACCGCCAGCGGGCCGGCCGCCGGGGACCCGCCGGGCCCTTCCGCGTACCCGGTGACGATCACGCGCGGCGCCCGTAGCCGCGCGGGCCGGTACGTGGCGGTGCCGCGGTGCAGCCGGCCGATGCGTTGCAGCAGGTGGTCCAGGGGCGCCAGGTCGGTGATCAGTAGGTCCGCATCCAGGTCGCAGGACTGTTCGGCGACGGTCGATGCGATGACGATGAGGCGGTGGGGGCGGGGTGAGGATTCCGCCGCTTCGCCTTCCGCCGGACCGCCCGGCATACCCGCCGCCTCATCCCCCGCCGGACTACCCGACACACCCACCACCCCACCTCCCGCCGAACTACCCGGCACACCCACCACCCCACCCTCCGCCGCGCCGTGCGCCGCAGGCCCCACCGGGCGCAACAACCGCAAGCACTCCCCCATCCGCGTGGCGAGTTCGCGGGCGGTGAGTTGTTCGTGCAGGAGGATGACGGGCGTGCCGGGGAGGCGGCTGCGGACCTGGGTGGAGAGGGTCTGGGCGCGGTCGGCCGTGGTGCGGATAACCAGCGCGCAGCCGCCGTCGACCAGTTCCGCGGCGAGTCGGTCGGCGACGGCCGTGTCGGCCGCGGCCACGTCCGTGACGTGCGCGGGGGCGTGCTCGGGCGCGGGCGCGTCGGTCGCCCCGGCCGCGGAGGCCACCACCACACCCACCCCAGGCCCCACCCCAGGCTCCACACCAGGCCCCACCCCCACCCCCCGCTCCGGCAGCAGTTCCACACCCACCCGCACCGAGCCCCGGTGCGCCCCGCTCGTCCGGGTCGCGCTCGCCGGACCGGTCGGCGTCCACCACACGGCCGTCACCGCGGGCTGCCGCGGGGGATGGGACAGCACCGGGTAGCCGTACTCCTCCCGGCGGGCCGCGCCGGACAGGTACGCGTCGGCCAGCGTCTGCCGCTCCGCGGCCGGCAGCGTCGCCGAGAGCAGCACCACCGGCACCCCCGCCTCGCCGAACCAGCGCAGCCCCTCCGCGAGGAAGCGCGAGCCGTGTACGTCGGCGGCGTGCACCTCGTCCAGTACGACGACCTTGCCGAGCAGCCCGGCCATCCGCAGCGCGGCGAACTTCGTACGGGTCACCGCCTGCAACAGCGTGCTGGTCGGGCCGACCGCGAACGGGCACAGCAGCCCGCGCCCGTACCCGAAGAACCACTCCGCGGGCGTCAGCCGCTCCCCGGTGCGCGGTTCGGGCGGGCCGTCCTCGTCGCAGGTGCCGACCGCGGCGCGGCGTACCTCGACGGGGGCGGCGAGGAGCGCGCTCCACGCGGGCGACAGGTTGCGCTCGCCGTGCAACAGCGCAACTTGCGGAGCCAGTTGGGGATCGATGCGTGCGACCCACTCCCGCACCCGGGTGAACATCGGATCGTTGGCCGCCCACTGCGGCATGCCGACGAACACCCCGTCCTGCCCGAACTTCGCGGCCAGCACCTCCGCCGCGGCAAGGCCCGCCCAGGTCTTGCCCTCGGCGGTGGGTGCCTCCACGAGCAGCAGTCCGGGCGCCGGCATCGCCCGGGCCGCGTCGAGCGCCGTCTGCTGTACGGGGCGCGGCGGGTGGTCGAAGCGGCGCCGGAACACATCGGCCGGCGGCATCGGCAGCGCGCCCCAGCCGCCACGCAACCCGATCCGCTCCCAGGCGCCCGCCGCCCGCCGCCGCGCCCCCGCCATGTTCACCCGCGCCAAGTCGTCGATGCCTGTGAAGTGGCTCTTGCTGCTGGCGATCCAGTCGGCCATCACCACCAGCCCGCTGACCAGGAGTTGTAGGGGCCGCGACGGTACGGCGGCGGGTACCGCAGCGGCGATGGAGGGCAGGCCGAGTTCGTCGGTGACGTACCGGACGTGGGCCCGCCGCGCCTCGTCCCAGCGCGTGTCGCCCTGGAGTTGGCCGAGCCCCTTGCTCGGCGGTTCGAGTACGTCGGCGGCGTGTACGAAGCCGTGGTGGCCGGCGACCAGCGGCACCACCCAGGCGATGTGTTCGGCTGGCCAACCCTCCCTGCGCAGCAACGGGCCGAGCAGGTAGCCGCCGGCCGCGCCGTGGTGCCAGGGGATCTTCGGCACGATCTTCGACCAGCCGAGGCCGGCCGCCCGCAGCGACTCCTCGTACGCGTCGAACCGGCACTGGAAGGCGGGCGTGACCTTGCCGATGTCGTGCAGCGCGCAGATCCAGGCGAGCAGGGTGCGACCGCGTCCCGGCCCGCCGGCCACCGCGTCCAACTGCCGCCGCAGGGTCGGGGCGAGAAACCCGTCCCACAGCCGTTCGGCGACCGCCCCGGAGTCCAACAGGTGCGTGATGACCAGGCTCATCGTGTTGCCGCCCGCGTACTCGGGTGTCTTGCCGACACACACCCCCAGGGTCACGTCCGGGTCCCACCCGTTCTCGCCGTACGGGCCGTCCGCCATCTTTCCCTCCAGGGCTGCCAAGTTCGTCAGTTCACCAGGTGTGTCATGTCTCTTCGCGGCACGCCCGCCGCTGCCCGCGCCGGGCACGCCCGCCGCTGCCCGCGCCCGACTTCGGGGCAGACCCGGGGCAGGCCCGGGGCCCGTTTCGCTGGCCTCCCGGCGGTGCTGCGTCGGCGTCCGCTGGCATCATGGCGGACGGGACCGGAGGGGTGTGCGTGACGGGTACGGCGGGGACGCAGGACGAGCGGCGGGGAACACCGGCAGCGGCGGCCCGGGGCGGGGCGACCGCGGCGGGCGGGGCCTGGCGGGCGGCGGACCGGGTGGAGCTCGGTACGGGCCTGCGGCATGAACTCACCGCCATAGCCGCGGTGTTGGCCGGCATCGACCGGGCACTGCCCGGCGCGCCCTGGCACCTGAAGGGTTCGAGCGCCCTGCTCGGCTGGGCCGGCCCGACCGCCCGCCCGCCGGCCGACGTGGACCTCGCCCTGCCGGCGGGCCCCGGCGCCGCGCTGCTACGGGCCGCGGAACTCCCACCGGGCCCCGGCGGCGAACGGCTGCGGCTGCTCCGCACCGAGCCGGTGGTGTTCAGCAGACCGGGGCGGGTGGCGGTGCACCGGGTGTTGGTGCGGGTGATGAGCGGGGTGGGTGGGGTGGGTGAGGTGGGGGGCATGGGTGGCGTTCGGCCCGCGGGTGGAGCGGGTGGCATGGGTGGAGCGGGTGCCGTGGATGGCGCCGGCGCCCCGCCCGGGATTCAGGTGGGCGCCCTGACCGACGACGTCCTGTTGAACATCGTCCTCGTCCCGGACGACATCGCCGCCCGGGACACCCGCACCGCGCCCCTCGCCTTTCCCGCCGCGCCCGGCCCCTGCGTCGTACCCGCGGCCACCTTCGGCCGCTGCCTGGCGCAGAAGCTGCTGCGGTACGCGCGCCTGCGCGACGGCGGGAAGATCAATACGCGCTGGTCAGACGTGGCGGACTTCCTCATCGCCGCGGCCAGCCCGCGCGCCCCGCTCCTCGAACTGACCGGGCTGCGCCAGGACGTCGCGGCCGAGTGCGCCGCCCTGCACCGCCCGTGGCCGGCCGAACTCCCCCCGCCGCCGGCGGAGTGGCTGGACTTCTGGGACACGGCCACCTTCCAGTACGGCTGGCCGTTCGGCCGGCTGTCGGAGGCGGTGGCGCGCGTGGAGCGCTTCTGGGGACCGGTGCTTGCGGTGCCGGTGGCGCCGTACGGGACGGAGGGGGCTGCGCCGTACGGGCCCGAATGCGCGGCCCGCGCAGATGCGGCCGGCGCCGCAGATGCGGCCGGCGGTGATGCGGGCGGCGCGCCCGTACGGCAGATCTGGTCGCCCACCGCGTGGGAGTGGCAGCCCGAGTAGGCAGGCCCGCGCCCCACTCGTCACTCGTACGTCCCCGCACCCCCGCGTGCGTCACCGTGCCCCACTCGTACGGGCCCGCGTCCGGCGCGTGCATCCTCGTACTCCGTACGGACGTCCCCCGCGCCCTGACCTGCGGACCAGCCCGAGCCCGCCGGCCCGGGCCCCCGGCCGCTGCCCCGAAAGGGCAGTTCGCGCTGCCTGTCGGCTTCTACCGCCGGTGGGGGCGTACGGGGTACGCAGGGGTGGGCACCGGAAGTTCGCGGCCGAACCGGGCCGACGCGAGTCGGGCCGACCAGAACCGTACGAAGGGGGCGCCGTGCGCAGCACCGACGTGGGACGGTCGACGGCGGACGACCGCGGCCGGGCCCAGGCGCCCCGCCGGGCCGGCACCCCGCACCCCGCGCCCGGCCGGGCACCGCGGCAGGCCGAGCCCGCGGTGCGCCCCTCAGCACTCGCCCGCGGCGTGGCCGCCGCCCCCGCGCTGCTCCGGTCCGTCCAGCGCACCGCGGGCAACGCCACGGCCACCCAGATGTTGCACCAGGCCCGCGCGACGGCTCCGGACGCCGGGCCACCGCACCACACGGAGCAGGCCGAACCGGCCGTACGGGGAGGGGCCGACACCGGCGAACCCGCGGTGCAGCAGCAACCGGGGCGGGCGGCCGTGGCGTTGCCCGCGGTGCAGCGGCACCAGCACCAGCACCCCGAACAGCAGGGGCAGGCCACCCCCCCCCCCCCCACCGTCCAGCGCTCCTCCGTCGCGGACGTGCTCCGTTCGCCGGGTCAGCCGCTGCCCGCGGCGCTGCGGAGCGAGATGGAGCAGCGGCTCGGCTCGGACTTCTCCGACGTACGGCTGCACACCGGTTCGGCCGCCCAGCGTTCGGCCCGCGAGATCTCGGCCCGCGCCTACACCTCCGGCCACCACGTGGTGGTCGGCGCGGGCGGCGCCGACAAGCACACCCTCGCGCACGAGCTCACCCACGTCATCCAGCAGCGCCAGGGCCCGGTGTCCGGCACCGACAACGGCGGCGGGCTGCGCATCTCCGACCCGGCGGACCACTACGAACGCGCCGCGGAGTCCAACGCCCGCCGGGTGATGTCCCGCGCGGTGCCGCGGCCGTCCGCGGCACCGGGGACGGACCACGCGCACGCGCACACGCGCGAGGACGCGTACGAGGGGAAGCGGCGTGGGCCCGGCGCAGCCGGAGTGCAGCGCATGACGCGGGCCAACCCGCCGGACGCCGGCGCCGCCGATGACCCGCGGAAGGCCGTTGAGGAGTTGAAGGAGCGGGCGGAGAAGCTGGGGCGCTGGCACGCCAACTACGACGCGGTCTTCGACGACCTGCTGAACGAACTGCCCTCCACGTTCCGCGTGGACGGCGCCGACGACTGTTCCGACCAGGTCGCGACAATCGTGGCGAAGGGCGCCGAGGGGTTCAAGGGCACTCCTGGGCAAGGCTTGCCCGTCCAGATCCTCAACTACGTCAACAACGGCGGCACCTCCGCCCCCGGCGCGGGCGGCCTGGGCTCGATGGTGATCAAGGACAGGGCGCTGATCGGCCGCCCGGCTTTCGCCCCGTCGACCATGACCACCCGGTCCGTCGCACCGGGACAGCACCGACGCCACATCATCGCGTGGCACAACATCAGGGAACTGCTGAACCGCGCCTACCAGGGGCACGGGCAGACCCTGATCACCTACCTGGAATCCAAGCTCGGGGACGACCAAGTAGACCAGGACATGGCGCAACAGGCGAACACCGCGATGGGCAACCTCCCGAAGGCCGCGTACGGGAAGGCGGGCGAAGCGGACGGCCGGGTCCTGATGGCGGCGGCGTACGTCATGAACAGTTCCGTGGACAACCTGTGGGTGGGTCCGGGCCAGGAGAACACGGAGATCAACCGGTTGAGCCGGTCGCTCCAGGAGCGGCTGGCCGGCATCACCCCCGGCGGTCTCGCCGACTGGCGGAAGTCGCTGGAGAGCGCCTCGTACAAGTCCCCGTTGGCGAAGGGCATGCGCGACAGCGTCGTCAACCGGATCGATACGCTCGGCACGGACGACGGCAACACCCTGGGGCACGTACGGGACTTCGTCTGGAAGGAGGTGATCCCCCACCTAGAGACGGACGAGCCGCAGGGCAACACCGCCACGCCCGCGAACCAGGAGGTCGTCGAGGTGGGCAAGAAGGTGTTCGACGCGGTCTTCAACGAGGACCAGACCCCGAACATCGATGTCGTACTTGATGCCATCAACGTGCTGTGGACCGGGGCCTAACGGAGGGGGAGAGACGGCTACGCGGTACGCGGCAGCGGCGCGCTCCGACTGGCCTCGTGCCCCGCGCCGCTCCACAGTGGCACGCCTCAACTGGCCCTGTGCCCGCACCGTTCGGCTCGATACGCGCGGCCCGTACGGAAGCCCATGCCCGGTGGCCCGCCGGCCCACGGCGCGACCCCACCACGCGCGCCTCGTACCGAAACCCATGTCGGCGGCCCACCCACCACTACCCCCCAACCCCCACCCCGCCCAACACCCCTGCAAGCCGCGCGAACTGCTCGGCCGGCAGGTGTCGTCGCCACTCCTCCCGCCGGCGCGCGGCGTGCGCCACATGGTGGCTGCCGGGGGCGCCGGGGCCCGCGGCGGCGAGTGCGGCCAGGAAGTCGACGGCCGCGGCGGCCGGGCCGGCGGGCAGCGGCTGCCCGTAGACGTGCAGCAGGCGCTGCGGATGCTCCGTACCCTTCAGCGTCTTGGTGACGTGCAGACTGAAGTGCGCGCGCCGCCGGGCCGTGTCCAGACCGGCCGCTCCAGGGACGAGGCCACCGGCCCCCGCACCCGCACCCACCGCACCGCCACCCGCCGCATCCCCACCCACCGCCGCGGGGCGCACGGCCGCCGCCCACGCGCCCCAGCCCCGCGCGGCGGAAGCCGCCGCCCCGGCCCCCACACCGGTCTCGGCCCCACCACCGACCCCAGCCGGCACCTCGGTCGCACCACCTCCCACCAGCGGGGCCGCCCCCACCCCACTGTGCAACTGCCCCGCGCTCCAGCGGTTGGCGCCGGCCACGGCATCCCGGAGCCGCTCCGCGTCCCGCACCGTGCCCGACAGGCCGTCGCCCAGCGTCGCGAACAGCCGGCCGCAGCCGGCGATCCCGTCGCTGATCGCCCGCAGGTGCCCGGCGAGCAGCGCCTCGCGGCGGGCGCGCAGCGGGTAGCCGCGGCGCAGCACCTCCTCCAGCGGCAGCCGGTCCCGCTGCCACGCGGTGGCCAGCGGCAGCAGCGCCCGGGCGTTGCCCTCGGTCAGCCGCGCGCCGGCGGCACCGCGGGAGACCGTGCCCCACTCGATGTCGTGCACGTCGGTCACCGCGTACAGCCCGCCGCCGCGCCGCCGCCCCCCCCCCCCCCGCCCCGCGGGCGCGCGCGGTTAAACAAAAGCCAGCCCCCCCCCCCCCGGCCGCGCGGGGGGGGGGGGGGGGGGGGGCGGTGCGCGCCCGGCGCGGTGATTCGCGCCCCCGCACGCGAGCGCCCGGGCGACGGGTGCAACGATGAGTCCGTC
>NZ_JBEHZD010000022.1:0-31831 GCF_040240285.1 Streptomyces sp. HSW2009
GGGGGGGGGGGGCGCGGTCGGGGTGTGGGCCGGCCGCGGGGCCCCGGCCCGGGCCAGCACCGGCCCGCGCCCCGCCCGCACCTGTTGCCGCATGCCCCTGCCCCCAGCGCCGAAAGAGAGCGGGTTGTGATGGACGCCGCCATGGATACGTACGACGTGATCGTCCTGGGCGCGGGCCCGGTGGGCGAGAACCTGGCCGACCGGGCCCATGCGGCGGGCCTGTCCGCCGTGGTGGTGGAGAGCGAACTCGTCGGCGGCGAGTGCTCGTACTGGGCGTGCATGCCGAGCAAGGCACTGCTGCGCCCGGTCATCGCCCGGGCCGACGCGCGGCGCACCCCGGGGCTGCGGGAGGCCGTCGCCGGGCCGCTCGACGCCCCCGCGGTCCTCGCCCACCGGGACGCGTTCGCCTCGCACTGGAAGGACGAAGGACAGGCCCGGTGGCTGGACTCGGTCGGGATCGACCTGGTCCGCGGGCACGGGCGGCTCGACGGGCCGCGCCGGGTCACCGTCACGACGCCGGACGGGCAGCGGCGCACGCTGACCGCGCGGCACGCCGTCGCGGTCTGCACCGGCAGCCGCGCCGCGCTGCCCGACCTGCCGGGCCTGGCGGACGCCAAGCCGTGGACGAGCCGCGAGGCCACCAGCGCCGCCGCGGTACCGGGCCGGCTCGCGGTGGTCGGCGGCGGCGTCGTCGCGGTGGAGATGGCCACCGCCTGGCGCGCGCTGGGGTCGGCCGTGACCTTGCTGGTACGCGGCGACGGACTGCTGCCGCGGATGGAACCGTTCGCGGGCCGACTGGTCGCCGACGCGCTCACCGAGGCCGGCGCCGACCTGCGCTTCGGTACGTCCGTGACGGAGGTACGGCGCGCCGACCCGGCGGGCCCCGTCACGCTCACGCTCGCCGACGGCGCCACCGTGGAGGCGGACGAGGTGCTGTTCGCCACGGGCCGCGCCCCGCGCACCGACGATCTCGGCCTGGAGAGCGTGGGCCTGACGCCGGGCACCTGGCTTGAGGTGGACGACACGTGCCAGGTGCCCGGCGTGCCGGGCGGTTGGCTGTACGCGGTCGGCGACAGCAACCACCGGGCGCTCCTGACCCACCAGGGCAAGTACCAGGCCCGCATCGCCGGCGCCGTCATCGCCGCCCGGGCACAGGGCCTGCCCCTCCTGGAAACCGACCCCTGGGGCGCCCACGTCGCCACCGCCGACCGCGCCGGCGCCCCCCAGGTGGTCTTCACCGACCCGGAGGTGGCCGCGGTCGGCCTCACCGCGGCCGAGGCGGAACGGGCCGGCCACCGGGTCCGCGTGATCGACCACGACCTGTCCCAGGTAGCCGGCGCCAGCCTGTACGTAGACGGCTACCGCGGCCAAGCCCGCCTGATCGTCGACGAAGACCGAGGCCACGTCATCGGCGCCACCTTCACGGGCCCCGCCGTAGGAGAACTCCTCCACTCGGCGACCCTGGCGGTGGTCGCCGAAATCCCCATCGAACGCCTTTGGCATGCGGTGCCGGCTTATCCGACGGTCAGTGAGGTTTGGTTGCGGTTGTTGGAGAGCTACCGCCGTTAAGTACACACGGTGGAGGCTGCGTATGCATGGTATGGCTCGAAACATGATCGAACGTCCCTACGACGGTTGTGGTCGCTGCCTCGTCGGCGTCCGTCGCCTCTCCCAGATGTCCGCAGCCACCAGTTCACCGGAACGCCAGCGTGAGAACGTGCTCGCCGTGGTCGAGTCAAGCGGCGGGCACGTCATGGCCTGGGCGGACGACTGGGAGGTGTCGGGGGCGACCGACCCGATGACCAGGCCGAAGCTAGGCCCATGGCTGCGAGGGGAGCGTGGGCCCTACGACGGCATCGCCGGGGCGGCGGTGGACCGTTTGGGTCGCAACCTCGTGGACTGCCTGAACACCGGCTACATGATGCGGGACACCGGCAAGCTGCTGCTTACCTACGGACACGACGGGCCGTGGGACCTTGACGACCCGAACGACGAGAACCGCTTCACCATGGAAGCCTGGGGCGCCCAGATGGAACTGCGCGCCATTCAACGCCGCAACCGCGAGGCGACGATCAAGGCAAGGCAGAAGGGCCGGGTCAAGGGCAAGCCCTCCTACGGCTACGAGTACGTACGCCCGGCCCCCACTGCTGCCGTGGAACGGGTGGCGCTGCACCCGCACGCTTCCGCGATGATCCGCGAGGTCGCTCAGCGGATACTCGCCGACCCAGAGCAGGTCACCCCGTCCTCCGAGGCCGTGCGACTGACGCGGGCAGGAGAGCTGTCCCCGAGTGACCACCGGGCAGTGCTGTACGGTCGGCGGCCCGCCGGCCGTCCGTGGCAGTCTTCCGGGCTGCGTGACATCCTGGTCTCCGAAGCCGCGCTCGGGTACCTCATGCACGGCGGTCGTCCCGTGATCGGGGAAGATGGCCGTCCGGTTCGCGTCGCCGAACCCCTGTGGGATCGAGCCACCCACGAGGCGCTCAGGCGCGTGATTCACCAGCGAGGCCAGGCGCATTCCACCGGCGAGCGGGTCTCGAACCACAAATACCTGCTCACTGGCATCGTGTTCTGCGGGCAGTGCCACACGCAACTGAACACGAACCCCGCCCCGGAGCGTCGCGGGGGGCGCCGCTACCAGTGCAAGGCCCGCTGGAAGGGCATCCTCGGGGCCAGCCACTGCAAGCCGTCACCCTCCCATACGGTCAGGGGCCTGGACGCTCAGATCGAGAACTGGTTCCTCTCGCAGTACGGCACGGGCATGATCATGGAAACGGTCTACGACGCAGGCGACGGCACCCCCGAACGCATAGCGGAGGCCGACGCCGCCCGCCGACGACTGCGAGACGACCGGGAGGCGGGGTTGTACGACGCGCCGGACGACGCCGCGTGGTTCCGGGACCGCTACGCGCAGATGGGCCGGGAACTGTCGATGTTGCGGCGCATGCCAATCCGCCCGCCCGGCATGGTCACCCGCCCAACCGGCCAGACCATCGAGGATCGGTGGCACAAGGCTCCCGACAACCTTGCGAAGAAGGAGATCCTCCGTGACTTCGCAGTCCGGGTGACTCTGTGGCCTCATGCGGCGCCGCGGCGTTGGCATGCGGGCATCGTTCACGGGCCCCATCAGGAACGGGTGAACTAAGGCCGCCCGGTTTCCCTATATCGATCTCACGGCACGGCCAAACAGGCACCAGGCACGCACCCTTCTGGTCCAAGTCTTCTTGTACCAGGAGGGTGCTGTGTTCGGCACGTGGGCAGACACGGAGCGGGAATGCGCGGGGCGGTTGTGGGCGGAGTCAGGGCCGGGCGAGGAAGGAGTACCGCTCTCCTCGTGGCTCCTGACTACCGGGAACCCGTCAGTAGCGCAGGAGGCTGCTGAAACATTCCGTGTCGAGGGCTCGGCAGAGCGGCAAAACGAAAGCGGCTTTGAGCTCGTTCTCGGCTGTGACACCTTGACCGTTGTGGTCGCCAACACCAACCTCGTTGTCAACCGCATGGTGGCGAGCGATGGGCCTGCGGCAGGGCACATCTGTGACGGCGAACGGTTCGTGGAACCAGCGGCGGACGCTGGACACCTCTGCGGTTGTCCTCGTGTGCTGAGTGAACGTAAAGCGAAGAGCAGGTCGGGGCAGGGGCCAACGCCGGATTGTCGCCTCGTTTTCCGACTCGCCGCGAAACCTGAGCTTGGCAGTTTTTGTTTCCGGTCTCAGTCATGGGAATTCGCCCTGTCGCTACGTTCTCTCCTTGCGAGGGCGGGCAGCAGGGGGCCAATGACGGTCGATCTGACGCGACAGGTGTCCCGCATGACTACCCGGTCAGGTACGGAGATCGTCCTCACGTCTCTGGTGGCCTCCCTGACGAAGACAGGAATCCTTGGAGTGGCGGTCTGACCCACCGTGGCTCTGGATTGCAGATCGAGCGGACCGTGGGTCGGCCAGCGAGCGTGCTGTGCTCCTGTTTCGCGCTCACAACGAGCCGGCGTCCAGCGCGGCCTTGGGGAACGCGTTGCTGTCCTCGCTTCCCAGGCCACCGAAAAGGGGGCAGCGAGGACAGCTAGGAGGCGTGGATGAGTACGGCCCTCTGCGTGGGCGGTGCGCCAACCGCCCCTACACTCAGACCTCCGAAACCGTTCCACCCCGCGACGTCTGCACCGCCCGGAACAAGGGGTGGCAAAACGTGCAGGACTGTCGACCCGCGCCCCTCATCTGGGCCAAGAAGCTCGACGCCTATGTCGAGGAGTGGTTCCTGCGCAAGTTCGGGGACGGTCTGATCTGCGAGACGGTGTTCGACCCGGGCAACGGAATCACCGAGCGCGTCGCCGAGATCCGGGCGACGCGTGAGCGGATGCGCGGCGACCGCGAAGCCGAGCTCTACGACTCGCCCGATGACGCCCAGTGGTTCCGGCAGCGGTACGCCGCGCTGCGTCAGGAACTGGTCTCCCGGGAACGTGAACCGCAGCGCCCCCGGGAATGGTCCGCCGCCCCACCGGGGAGACCGTCGCGGACCGCTGGCAAAAGGCACCCGATGTCCAGGCCCGCAAGGAGATGCTGATGGACTTCCGGGTACGGGTCACGCTCTTCCCCACCGGCAACCCCGTACGGCACGTGGCCGGCGTGGTGCACGGACCTGATCGGCACCCGGACGCTATGCGGTAGTAGATGGTCGGGCCGTCACCGCTGTGAGGGGCGCCCCGACAGTCCTGAACGCACTATCTGAATCGCCCGGGTCAGCCAAACCCGGCATGACGACCACTCTTTGTGCCTGCTCACGTGAAGGCGACGGAAGGTCGAGGAATGCATTGTGCTCTGGCTGGGAATGCGGTCGGTCTCCTCTGCCGCTTCCGCATTGGCTCGTGGAAACTGATGACGAGGCGGTTATGCGGAAGGTCAATGAGATATGCGCAGGTGATTCGCCCATCCAGGCTCCGGGAGGCGAGTTCCGGAAGGTCCTCCGGAGGGATCTCTTTACTGTTCGCGTAGTCGACTCTTCCTGCGAGGGTACAGGCGTGGAGACCGTGGAAGGTGTCCGGTGCTGTCGCGCGCGATCAAGGATCCTCCTTGCTCTTGGACCCGATCCGCAGATCGGCCCGCTCCTTTTCGAGACCTCCTCTCGACGGTTTGCCGAATCGCTGACGGTCTCCCGCGCCCGGGCAGGATTAAAGACCGGCCCGTATCTTCTCCGACTAGTTCTGGAAACTGGCTGGCTCAGCACACGGTCGGGTGTCGAAGTCGCTTTCGTCCATCCAGTCGCTAGGGACGTTTCCTTCGCTTGAGGGAATTGCAGTCAGCAGGCGGGGACTAAGGGGCTCGGGGGACGTGGTAACGGGATGGTCGGATCTCGCAGTTTGCATCCGTGCTGGTGGCCGGTGCGGGGGCCGTGCCCCGGTGCATGGCTCAGCGGTCATCACCTGAGCCGCTCTCGGCATGTCCTGGACTCCAGCGCCAGCAGTTGATTGCCGTCGTTGTTGAGTGGTCCAGTAGCGAAACCGCGCTCTGGACCCAGAAACCAATGGTGTTTTCTTGGGCTGATGTGCTGTGGCTGTGGAGGTCTGAGCTACGGGGTGCGGCCATTGGCGCTTCTGGGTAGGTCGCTGAAGGCCGGGGTGTCGCCCGTCAGGGCAGGCAGAAGTTGAAGTTCGGCGAATTGCCATGGGGTCTTTGCGGCGGTGGTGAATGCGGCGGGGCCTTCTGGGAGGCGGGTGAGGACGCCGAGGAGGAGGGTGTGGGAGACGGCCAAGAGCGGGCCGTGGCGCCCGGCGGCGTGGTGGAGGAAGGCGGCGCAGTGGCGGGCGCGGGTGTGGAGGTCGGCGAGGCTTTCGCCATCTCCGCAGCGCAAGGAGGGGTTGGCGAGTCGACGGGCGCGCCAGGCGCGGTAGGCGGGCGGGTCGGTTTCGGCGGTGCGGCCGAGGACGATGCTCGGGGCGCGCCATTCGGCGAGGAGGCCGGAGGTGGCAACGATCGGCAGGCCCGTGAAGTGCGAGACGAGGGTGGCGGTCTGGCGGGCGCGGGGGATCGGGCTGGTGACGATCGCGGTGATGCCCTCGGGGAGCGGGAGGGAACGGCGCACCTGGTCACAGCCCTCCTGCGTGAGAACAGCCTCGTACGGGGCGTGGTAACCGGGGCGATGCCCCTCGTAGGCGCCGTGGCGCATGAGCCAGATGTCAGCCAAGAATCCAGCCTCCGTCGACGCGCAGGGTCTGGCCGGTGGTGAAGCCGGCCTCGTCGGTGGCGAGGAAGGCGACGGCCGCGGCGACGTCTTCTGGGCGGCCCCGGCGCTGGACGCACTGGCGGGCGAGTTGGCGGACGGTCATCGCCTGCGGGTCTTCGACGACGGTGTCCTCGGCTGGGACGCGGATGGAGCCGGGGGCGACGCAGTTCGCGGTGATGCCGGCGGGGCCGAGTTCGCGGGCGAGGGCGCGGGTGAGTCCTTCGAGGCCGGCCTTGGCGCTGATGTAGCCGGCGAGGTCGTGGCGGCCTGTCGTGGCGAGGACGGAGCCAATGGTGATGATCCGGCCCCAGCCGGCGGCCGTCATGGTGGGGGTGAGTTCGTGGGTGAGGAGGTAGTGGCTGGTCAGGTTGGTGGCCAGGGCGTCGTCCCAGTGAGCCGGTGTCGTCTCCGTCCATGGCCGGCGGGGGTAGGCGCCGGCGTTGCTGACCAGGATGTCGATCGGACCGAGCCGGTCGTGGGCTTTGTGGCAGAGGGAGCGTACGGACTCGGTGTCGCGGAGGTCGGCCGCCAGGGGGATGGTGGTGCCGCCGCTGTCGGTGATGTGGGTGGCGAGTTCGGCTGCGGCCTGGTCGTCGTCGAGGTGTGCGAGGACGACGGTGGCGCCGTCGGCGGCGAGGCGGCGGGCGATGGCCGAGCCGAGGCCGCCGGTGACTCCGGTGACCAGGGCGGTGTGGCCGTTCAGGGGGCCGGGCATGGCGACTCCAGTGGGCAGAAGTAGGTGGTCGGGTCGAAGGCGGGGCTCATGGCCTCGGCGAGCCGAGCGAGCAAGATGAGCCGGTCCTCGGGGGCCAGGTCGGCCAGGTCGTAGACGCCGAGGATGCGCATGGCGAGGTAGGGGCGGAGCAGGTTCGCCAGGTTCGCGCCGGGCCAGAGACGGTCCGCGACCGGCTGTACGAGCTGGTTCCAGTACGCGGTCACGGCCGTTCGTCGGGGTGCCGAGAGGCGCGGGGTGTAGTCGATGTGGATGGTGCTCGTGGCGTGGTCGACGTCCGCTCGCCGGATCTCGGGGGTGTTGGACGGGACGTGGTTGAAGGTGGCGGGGTGGTCGGCGAAGGCGGTCGGGTTGTAGGTGGGTACGAGCCAGCCGCCGAGGGCGGAGGTGTACCAGAGGAAGTTGGCGAACTCGCCGGGGATGCTGTTCATCCCGGCGGTGTCGTAGTCGAACCAGGCGAGCGGGTGGGCGAGGTTGACGTCGGTGGGGTCGCCTTGGGTGAGGGCCGCCCAGACCGGCTCGGCCGTGGCGAAGTGGGCGCGGAGCCAGCGGAGGGTGGCCGCCCAGTCGAGGCGGTGTCGGCGGCCGTTGATGCTCAGGGTGCACGTGTCGAGGCGGGAGACCGGGACGTCGACGAGGCCGTCGGCGATGAGGAAGTCGTTGCCGGCGTAGTACGTATCGAGACGGCCGCCGGGCGCCGCACGGTCCCAGTACAGCTTGCCGACGACATGCGCGGGACCGGCCGGCCATGCCGTCGCCAGGATGACCTCGCGGTACGCGGCCGTGAGCTGGTCCATGTAGGTGCCGAGGTCGCCGCCCGGCTCGTTCGCGTTGAGGAGGTCGAGCAGGAGGCCCTGGTCGGTGCCCCCAGGGAGGCGTTCGTACGCGAAGAGGTGCCCGTCCGGCACGCGGAAGTGGGCGTGCAGGGCGGGGATGCGGTAGTGCCGGGCCAGGCGGGTGTGGCCGCGGATCTCCTCGCGGGCCTCGGCCACATCGCGGGTGTATTTCAGGAGCAGCGGGCGGCCGAGGAGGTCAACGGGGCAGAGCAGGTTGCGGGTGAAGCGCCGTACCGGCCCCAGCCGAAGGAGAGGCTGGAAGGTCATGGCCCCACCCCGTTGAGCAGGTCGAGGCAGACCTGGGCCAGCGCGGTGGGCGGGAAGGCGTCCATGCGAACGTCCGTCTCCGGGGCGATGGCATCGCGAACGGGGCAGAGGTCGCCCTGGTGCATGCGGTCGGACAGATCGGTGGCGACGGCGTGGTGGTGCGGCAGGCCGGTGCGCCACTTGCTGTGGCTGTGGCGCGCGTACAAGCCGATGACGGGCGGGGAGCTTCCGTCCCGGCCTTGGGCCATCGCGGCGAGGTGGGTGAGGCCGGTGTCGTTGCCGACGATCAGATGGCAGTGCGGGAAGAGGTCGGCGAGATGGTCGGCCGGCATCCCGTCGAGGTGGAGCACCTGTACATGGCGCCGGGGAGCCTCCGTGGTGACGCGGAGCCCGTCACCAGGGTTGCCACCGATGAGCAGTAGCCGGGCCTGGGTCTGCCGGGCCTCGGCGATGTGCTCGGCCAGGGTGATGTAGCGCTGGGCGGTGTAGTCCTTGCGTTCCGGCCAACTGGTGGCGGTGATGGCGGCGATGGTCAGGCGGCCGAGCCAGCCCGTCGAGCGCAGTTCTTCCACGAGTTTGTTCGGTCCGGTCGCGAGGGTGGGAGCGAAGGGGGCCGTCGCGGACAGGCGGATTCCGAGGCGGCGCTCCAGGGCCAGGTAGTGGCGGGCGGGCAGGTCCGGGTGGGCACGGCCGTCGGTCGACCAGCAGGGCGGGGTGGCCGGGTCGAGAACCAGGTTCACCGCCGCATCGGAGCCGTGCGCCTCGATTCCCGCGCGGTCGCCGATCACGGCCCGCCGACCGCTGGGCGCGGTGGCCTGGGGCTGCGTGGTCAGCCCGGTGCGGGCGATCAGCCCCGTGTACGGACCGACCGCCTGGACAGCCACGCGAACCGACCGCAGCCGCAACCAGTCGAGGACCGCGCGGACCCCCGACAGCGCGAGGAGGGAGTCGCCGAGCTTCCCCTCGAAGGCCATCACGACCTCGCCGCACCCGCTGAGACGGTGGACGAGTTCGGCCGAGGCGGCGAGCGGCAGCGGCGCGCCGATGGGAACGCTGTCCCGGTCGTACCCGAGCGGGGTGGTGTGGACGGCCCCGGCGGGGACGACCAGCGAACCGTGGTGGAACCGGACCCCCGCCGGAGCGACCGCTGTCACGCCGCGCCCTGGATCGTGGTGAGCGAGACCAGGGGCAGATCGAGCTCGGTGAGCAGGTCGCGGGCTCCGCGGGTGGTGTCCTCCACCAGGCAGGCCGCCGCCAGCGGAACGGCGCCAGCCTCCCGGAGGCGGCGGGTGAGGTCGGCCAGGGTCCGGCCGGTGGTGATCTCGTCGTCCACGATGACGATGCGCTGGCCGGGAGCGATGCCGTACGCGAAGACATCGGTGCGCATGGCGTGGGGCTCGCTGAAACGGACCGCGCCGTCGAGGGGGAGGTGGAGCTTCCAGGCGATCTTGTACGGGCGGCGGGCGGCGCCAGCGAGGGAGACGGGCGGCAGGAGGCCGCCGGCGTCCAGGCCGAGCAGGAAGTCCACGGAGGTGAGTCCGTCCGGCACCTGCGCTTGGAGCAGACGCCAGAGGCCGGCTCCGGTGCGGGCGAGAGTGTCGGGGTGGACCGGGGCCTCCAGGCCGTCCAGGGAGTGGATGACGCGCTCGCGGCGGCTCGTGGCTCCGACGCTGAGACGCTCGACGATCCGGGCGGAGAAGGACGGCAGGGTGATGGTTTCGGGCATGGCGAAGCTCCTGTCGGATGGAGAACAGGGAAGGAGAGGGAGGTCGCTCAGGCGGCGAGCTGGGCGGCGTACCAGGAGAGGAACTGGTCGACAGCCGCGCAGACGGACTTGAGTACGAGCTCGGTGTCGCCGTCGCGCCAGGTGTTGGCGATCTCGGCCAGGGAGGGCACCGACACGGCGGGCAGGCCCGGCATGCAGGACGCCGCGGTGAGGATCCGGTCGGGCCCGGACTCCCACTGGTTGTGCTCACGCAGGAGGAGGCGGCAGGCGAGCACGAGGTGCTTGTACAGCTGCCGCAGGGTGGCTGGCCTCGCGTCGGCGCGCAGGCGGCGCATGGTCAGGATGACCTGAGGGAGTTCGCGGACTGCGGCGAACGCGAGCTCGTCTCGGCCGATCGTCGGCAGTTCGAAGCCGGGCGCGGCATGCAGGACGGGGCTGCCCTGCTGGAGCTGGTGAAGAACGAACTCCAGGCGCGGGGTGAGGCGCCGGGCGGTCAGTTCGCCGGGGGTGACGAGCGTGGGACCGAGGGAGGCCGCGCCGTCCATGGCCGTCCGGTACCGCTCCAGAGCCTCGTGGACCTGGCCGATGGCCTCCTGCTCGGCGACCACGAGCAGGTCCAGGTCCGACCAGCCGGCGATCCAGCTGCCCTCGCCAGGACTGCCGGTCAGGGCGACCAGCCGTACGCCGGGGCCGTATGCCCGTACCGCGTCGGTGAAGTCGGCCGTCGCCGCGGCGCCGGCGGCCGGCAGGCCCAGCCCGTACGGGGTGGCCACGCGCAGCGCCGTGGCAGCGGGCGGGGCAGCGGTGCGCCGGAGGCGGGCGCGTAGCGCGACGATGCTGCCGGCGTTGTCGATCACGTGGTCGGCGAGCGCGGCCACTTGGTGGGCGCCGCGGCTCATCTTGATCTCGTCCTTTGCGGCGACGGCCTGGGCCGACGTGCCGGACCGCGCGACGCGTACAGCGAAGGAGGCGTCCAGATAAACGATCTGGAGCTTGTCGCCCATGAGCTGCTTCAGCTCGGCGATCGAGGCGTCGTCGTGGACGGATTCGATGGTGAACAATTCCGTGTCGACGTGGCCGTCCGCAAAGCGGTTCAGCTCGCCGAGCAGCAGTTCGGCCTGACGACGGGCCGACAGCGCGTACGGGTCCGCAAGACCCTCCCGGTGAGCCGCCTGCCGCAGCAGGAACCCGATCTTGAGGCGCTGGGCACCGCACGTGCGCTGGACGAACTCGGCACTGGTGCTCTTGCCGCACTCGCTGAGCCCGCCGAAGGCGAGGACCCGGCGCAGATGCCGACTCGGCCTGACCTCTGCGGGGGCGGCGTCGTCCCGCCCGTAGAGCTTGAAACGGGCTGGCGCGGGCAGTCGGCGGTGGCCGGCGACGACATCGGAGACCAGGGAGTCGAGGGCCGTATGTAGCTCCTCCCGCTGGCCGCGCAGGGCCGGGACGCGGTGGCGAGCCAGCTCGTCCCGGGCCGCCGCATGCTCGCTGTGCCAGATCCGCAGCGTCAGGATCGACAGGCGGTCGACGACGGAGGCGAGCGTCTCGGTGTGCAGCGGCGCGTCGGCGCGGCCCGCGTCCGCCAGCGATCCGAGGATCTCGTCGGCTCGTTCGGCGAGGGCGTTGCGTTCGGCGTTGAGCTGGTCGATCTCCCGCTTGCAGTCGGCGACCTGGGCGGCGGAGAGTAAGGCGCCGCGCACCCGGTCCTCGGTGTCCCACAGACGCCCGTTGACGGTGTGGAGCCGGGTGATGGTGTCGTCCACGCGGCGCCGGTCCTTGTCCTGGAGCGTGGCCGTGGCCCGGGACAGACCAGGTGGTAGAACCAAGGGCGGGGAGTTCTGTGTCATCGGGGACTCCCGTCGGTGGGTCGGGGGAGGCCGACGTGGCCTAGTACGTCGGCGTGGATGTCGTCCAGGGAGCGGGCCTGGCAGGCCACGACTGCGGTGTACGCACCGTGGCCGGCCTGGTGGAGCAGGACCGCGTGCAGCGTCTTCTGGTAGGCCGGGTAGATCCCGGTCCAGGGGCGCCCCTCGCGGGTGCTGGTGATGGCGTAGCTGCGTTCGGCGTCGAGGGATGGCAGCAGGAGGATCGAGGTCTCCGGTGCGGTGGCTCGTGAACCTGCGATGCCCGCCACGGTTTTGAACGCCTCGCCGATCGTCAGCCCGTCCTTGACCACGCAGGTCGCGGTGGCCACGGCGAGGAGCATGGGCAGGCCCCGGTCGAGCAACCCCGTGCGTCCGGCTTCGCGGGCGGCGGCCCGCTTGGCGTGGCCGGCGAGCAGCATCTCGGTGAGCTCGACGGTCGTGGATATCTCGAACCACCACCGGGCGTAGTCGCCGGCGGCAACCCGCGCCCACGGCTCGGGGTCGTGCTCGTGGACCGCGCCCAGCGGCTGGAAGCCGTCCCAGCGCCGGGCCAGCCGCACCAGATGGGTCGTCTTGCCCACGTTGTCTGGGCCGTTGAGGCTGACGAAGTCCGGGGCCTGCGCCATCGCTCACGCCTCGCGGATCGGGGTGTCGAGGACGGAGACGATCGCGTCCGTGTTCGCGGCGATGAACTCGGCGAGCTCCGGCGGCATCAGGTTCAGCTCATGGATGGCCTCGGCGGTGAAGGGCACCCGGAACACCTCGTACCCGCCCCGCTCCGGCTTGGCGAACTCCGTCCCCGTCCGCGCGGCCAGGTCCATGGACTCCAGGCGCGCGGCGAAGATGTGCTGGACTCCGATGCCGCCCTCCAGCTCGTCGGTGATCAGGTGGACGAGCTCGGCGCGCTCCAGCTTGCCGCCCAGTTCCTCGAACACCTCGCGGTGCAGGGCCGCCTCGATGGTCGTGTCGTCCGCCTCGACCCCTCCGCCGACGGTCACCCAGTACGGTTCCCTGCCGGGCTTGGTGCGCTTGATGAGGACGAGTTCGTCGCCGTCGAGGAGGATGGCGCGGGCGTTGCGCTTGACGATGTCGGTCATGAGGTTTGCTCCTTCTGATCTAGGACTGGAGAGAACTGGCCGAGGGGCACTTTTCGACGGTCGCCACTTTCCCCGGCTCGTGAATACAGCATGGTGCACACTGGTCGCGGAGCGTGACGCACGGGTGCTGCAACAGTGCTGCAGCGATGCCGAACGGGGTTGGCCACACGGGTTGCTTCGGCGTCCCACCAGTGGCGGACAGGGGGTACGACGGTGGTCACGGTGCAGCGATGGTCCGGCCGGGAAGCTCGACTGTTACGCGACGCCCTGCGCATGAGCCTGCGGGAATTCGCCGCCTACCTGGGCGTCAGCGACCGCACCGTGTCGAACTGGGAGGGCGGTGGAGCGAGTTACCAACCTCGCACCGAATCCCAGGCCGTACTCGACACCGCGCTCGACCGCGCGTCGAACGACGCGCAGGCGCGGTTCGCGGCGGCGCTGGGAACGAACGACGCCGCGCCGCCCGGCACAGGCCGGATCGAAGTCGACTCCCACAAGTTCCTGCCGGTCTTCATCGGCATCGAGCGCGCCAGCCGGCTCCGCGCACACATGACTCCGAGCGCGGACGACCAGTGGCTGGAGTCCTCCTCAGCCCGCGTCGACCACCCCGAAGCGCAGGACTGCGTCCTGCACGTCTTCGCGTGCGGGGTCGCCGTCTTCCACCTCGTCCAGCCGCACGAGCCCGCCACGCTCACCGACCTCGCCGTCTGGCGCTACCGCTCGTACGCCTGCGACCTGCCCTGGGCACGGGACGAACTCCGTGACCTCCTGGGCGAGGACCACGGCAGCGTCCCCAACCCCGAGTACGTCCTGTCCCTGTACTGGCTCACCGCAGGCCCCTGGACCGGCCACGCCCACGACACCGCCCTGCGCCTCTTGTCCACTCCTTCCGTTCTGGTCGACCGCGGCGCTCCGGGCGGGCCCGCACCTCTGGGTGGCACGGTCGAGGAGTCGCTGCTCGCCACCGGCTTCGACCACCCTGACATCGTGTCCTTCGGCGTACGAGGAGTCTCCACCGCCTACGCCGGCTGGTCCGGCGTCGCCTACGCCTCCCATTCCCGTGAGCGCAGCCTCACCATCGACGAACTGGTCAGCTGCGAACTGGCCGTCCAGGCCCTGTGGTGCTTCACCCGCCAGGTCCAGCAGATGATCGAGGACGGTCGGGACCCGTCCATGCCCGAGCAGTACGGCTGGCGCTTCCTGCGAGCCGCCTCCTCCCGCCTCACCACCGCCCGAGCCCAGGAGACCGCTCAGCACGTCCTGATGCGGGAGGCCATCATGAAGACCAGCGGACTGGCCGAGCGGCTGCGCGCCGCACAGGACGCTCTACGCGAGAGCGTCGACTGAACACACGGGGCAGGAGAGACAGCGGATGGACATCGGCAACGCCGCGCTGGTCGTGATCGACATGCAGAACGGCTTCGTGAACCACCACAGCCGCCACGCCGTGCTCGCGGTCTCCGACCTGATCGCCCAGTGGTCCACCGCCGGCCGACCCGTGATCTTCACCCGGTACTTCAACTACCCGGACAGCCCCTACGAGCGCTTCTTCCAGTGGCACCGGCTCCAGGAAGCGCCCGAGACCGACATCGTCCCCGAACTCACCGAGGCCGCCGCCCACGCACACGCGATCGTCGACAAGACCGGGTACACGCTCCTCACCCCAGAAGCCTCCGGACTGATCGGCCGGGCCGGCTGGACCGACCTCGTCTTCTGCGGGATCGCCACCGAGAGCTGCGTCCTGAAGTCCGCAGCCGACGCCTTCGAGCACGGCTACGCACCCTGGATCGTCACCGACGCCTGCGCCAGCGACGCCGGCCCCGACATCCACGACGCCGGCCTCCTCGTCGCCCGCCGCTTGATCGGAACCGGCCAACTCGTCACCAGCGACCACGTGATCGGCCAACTCACTGCGTACGCCGGGGCCCCGGTGTTGGAATAGCCCCATGGCCGACACGCTGTACGACACCGATCTGATCATCATCGGCGGCGGCCCGGCCGGCTGCGCCGCCGCCCGCATGGCCGCCAGCGTCGGCATGCACTCGATCCTGATCGAGCCGGACCGGCTGTGCCGGAACCTCTACCGGATCCCGGCCCTGAACAACGTCCTCGGCGGCTACACCAGCGGCCCCGAGCTCGCCGACTCCATCGTCGCGGAGCTGAAGAGCACAGAGCTGTGCCGCCTCGAACTCGGCTGGCGCGTCACCGCACTCCACGCTGACGACGACCGGGTGAGCGCCACGCTGGACACCGGCGCCCGTCTCACTGCCCCGTACGCGATCGTCGCCACCGGCGTCGGCCCCCTCCAGCCCCGGGACGTGGCCTGGATCACCGCCCCCGACGGCCTGGCCCTGCCCCCGCTCTGGGAGGCCGAGGCGGACGAGGCCGAAGGCCATACCCTTCTCGTCCTCGGCGGCGACCGCCCGATCGGCACCTTCCTGCGTGCCCACCCGACCACCGACACCCGCCTGCTCGTGGCGTACCCGGCGGCCGACGCGTACAAGGTCGAGGAGATCCGCGAGGACCCCCGAGTCACCCTCCTCCCCGTCGAGCACCTGACGCTGACCTGCGGAGAAGGCGCCCAGGTATCAGCGGAAGCAGTGGACCGGGGCGGCGCCCGGCGGACGGTCACGGCGGACGCCGTCTACCTCAGCATCGGCAACGCGCCCACCGCCCCAGCCGGAGAGCTGGCCCGTGGTGCGGACGGATACTGCCCGCTCACCGACCAGCACCCCCGCATCATCGTGGCCGGCGACCTCCGCTCCGCCCGCTTCCAACGGATCATGACCGCTCTGGGCTCCGGCAGCGAGGCCGCGCTGCACGCTTACTACGCGGCCCGGGGACTAACTGCCAGGGGATGACCACGTCAGCGCGGTACCGCGGCGGCATCGGAGAGTGCTCGGATCGGCATCGCTGCGCGCCGTCAGTCCATGATGGCGAAGCTGCGACTAGCGGTAGCGCTCGATCTTTGTGGTTCAGCGCTGTCGCGGGGAACCGTTCGCGAGCGTGGTAGCGATGTGGGCTGGGTGCTGCTGGGACTCCTTCCGGCGTGTGCTTACGCAGAATTCGTACGGGGCGGAGGCGGGGACCTGCGAGCTGCCCCGATGGTTGTGGTGAGGGCTTCGCGGGTCAGGGTGACTTCGGTCCGCATGAGGTCGCGGTCGCCCGCGCAGGCGACTTCGAGCGCGTGTTCCAACTCCGCACGGGCGCCTTTCACGTCGCCGTGCTCCAGCCGTACCAGGGCGGCCTGGCGGCGGATGCGTACCTCCGTCGCACTACCGGAGTCGGCGCTCGTCAGCGCGGCACGGAACCAGTACCCGGCTTCCCTACGTCCGCCCGTACGGTGTTCCAACTCGGCCGTGCACAACTGGTCGAGTGCCCGGGCGGAGCTGTTGAGCGGGCTTCGGTGGGCGTGAGCGATCCGCAGTGCGTGGCGTGCCGCTTCCATGCGTCCGAGATCGAGGTGGACCAGAGCCGTGGTGCGCCATGTGGTGGCCAGCCCGTCGCGGTCTGCCGCGTCCTGGTAGAGGGACGCGGCGTCGCGCAGGGCGGGCAGCGCGCTCTCCGGCAGTCGTCGATCGCGCAGCACTACGGCGTGGCGCAGCAGTAGCAGCGCTTCCACTCGTCGCAGCCCCCAGATCCTTGCCGCGTCGACCCCGAGATGCTGTCCCTTCTGCCAGATGGCGCAGGCGCCGTGTTCGAGGTAGACAGCCCAGGACGCGACTGCGAGATGTGCGGTCAGGGAGGGTGGGCCCGCGGTTCGTGCCATCTTCAGTACGCCTGCGAGAGCCGCGTGCTCCAGGGCGAACCACCTTCTGGCAGCGCCGGGGCCGGAGAAGGCCAGAGGTGCTACGGAGTAGGGGAAGACGTAGGTGGGCGCCAGAACGGGCTCGTCGGGGAGCAGGATTCGGCCGGCCTCGGTCGCCGCGGCGAGGTAGTGGTCCGCAAGTCGGAGTTGCGCTTCGCGCCGCGTGTCCCAACTGGGGCGAAGGTCGGTGAACGCCCTCTCCTGCGCGTCCCGGTGCGCCTGCGGCGACATGGAGTAGCGCCCCTGGTCATGCGCGTACAGGCCGGCCTCGTGGAGTGTGGCCAGGCAGTGGCCGACGGACACCGAGGGCGATGACCTGTCCGTCAGCGCGACGGCCTGGGCGACGTCTGCGGTGAACGTGCCGGTGGGGTGGAGGGACATGAGCGCGTAGAGACGGCGGGCGGCTGGGCTGGCCACACGGGCCAGGGCCCTGCTCGGATGGGTCACGACGCTTCCCTGGCGACGTGGTCGGCTCGGCGCGGCCCGTCCTCAAACGCCCGGCCGGCCAGCTCCGAGTCAAGGCCAGACAGCGGTGTTCCCTTGCCGGCCCGTCCGGCCCACGACATACAGGTGGGGACACGAGCCCCACCGGGCAGCGACGAACCGTGCGCGGATGGTGCGCTCGGCATCGTGATCGCGTACACCGCCCGGCGCGGGGCGATCGGCGGCGACGGGACGGTGCTCACGACCCACCTGCCTCGGGCAGCACGGTGTTCGTGCCCCGGTTGGCGTGGTGGCCGAGCCAGGCGACCTCCACGGTGGCCGCGAGAGCGACCGGGTCCACCAGATGGTCGGTTGGTGGGCGGACCCACCTCGCATGCTCGGGCGAGACCGGCCACAGACGCTGTACGTGCCTGGCGGGCACACACACGGCCCAGTCACTGACCGGCCAGCGCCCGGCGGTGCCCTCCGGCACCAACCACAGCAACCGACGACAGGCGAACAACACGGGGCCACAGCCGCGCTGTTGGTGATCCATACTGCGCACGGCAGCCGCGCCAGCCAGGTCGCTGCGCGTGATCACGACGTCATAGTCCTGGCAGTACAGCCACACCAAGCCTCGGAGCCTGGCGTGCGGAGACTGTGGAGGGCACACCGCCGCGGCGGTGCGCTGGCGTACGACGGGTGGCCCGCCGTACGCCTCGCGGTGGGCCGCTGCCTCGTTCCCGTCTGTGGTCGCCTGCACACCCGTGCGCGGCGGCGTCTGCACGTTGACGACCGGCCGGAGTTGCCTTGAGGCTGTGTTGCCCCAGGTGGTGGGGGAGAGGAGTGGCGGGTGGCGAGTGGGGCTCACGGCTGCGCCTGCGTTGCGAGTTCGGAGGTGGTCCGATCGATGGCGGTGTGGAGTGCACGGACGAGGCGGGCGACGGACTGGGCCCGCTGCATCATTGCCGGGGCTGTCGGGCGTGGGGGCGGCTGGTGGAGGCGTCGTTCCGCATCTGCCAGGGTGAAGTCCGCGAAGGCGACGGCATGCGCGTTCGTGGACAACTTGCCGCGTAGGGAACGGAGCTCGTTGGCAGCGGCTAGGCCGTGACCGACGAGACGTCGGGTCGCCTCCACCGTCAGGTGCGGGGCCGGCAGCGGACGACCTGCGACACCTTGGGCGAGCACGTCCGCGACCTCGCGCAGCGCCTCGTTCCGACGTAACCACGCCCACACCTGCTCAGCCGTCAGGAGACGGTGGGCCCAGGCGCGGGTGACGAAGTGAGGGCGTGTCCGCGCGTCCACGCTCTCCAGCAGGGCGCGTGCCTCACGACGCACCTCGTCGACGGGGACCAGGAGCCTGGCACCCATCTGGGCCGCGGACAGTCCTTCGGCGACCAGAGGTACGAGGCGGCGCTGGGAGCCCGGGAGCGCGACACCGGAGAGGTCTTGCTCCTGGGGGCGTGGGATGGCCTCCACCGTGTACGCGATGGCGATCAACTGCGGAATCTCACTCGCCTGGTACAGCTGATGCCGCGCCGAGCGCAGGTAGCCGTTGGCAGTGGTCTGGCTGATACGGAGGCGAAGGGCGACCTCGGCCATGGAGAGGCCGTCGGCCAGACCTGTCAGGACGGCGCGCTCCCGGGCGGAGAGGTAGACCTCGGGTTCGTCTGCGCTCATGTTCGTGCTCCGGAGTGAGTGGTGTGGTCGGTAGGGGCGCATGGCGCCCGCGGGGGCAGGGCGAGGGTGAGGTGGGAGCGGGGCGAGGATGTCGTGGTGCGCCGGTTTCCCGGGGTGAGTTCGCCGGCGCCCGACTGGCCGTGCCTGCAACTCCGTTGGGTCGCTGACGCGACCGGTTCGGGCGGTGCTGGGCGCGCTGCGCGGGGTTGGCCGGCTCCCGCTTCGTACGGTCGTCGTTGGCGACGTTTGGCCTGGGTGCGGGCCGGGAGGCGGGTGGCCTCGACGCGTGCCGCAGCCGTGTGTGGTGGGCTGGGTGCTTACGTCGTTTCGGGCGGCAGGGGGAGCAGGCACCACGTGGTCCGGCCCCCCTCGCTCACGCCCCAGGCCGTCGTGAGGGTGTCCACCAGGAACAGGCCGCGGCCCGAAACCTCGTCGGCCGACACCTGGCGCAGTTCGGCGGGAGACGTGCTGTCGTCGCTCACCTCGACGCGCAGCCCCTCGGCGACGTGCCGCACGCGCAGCCCGACGCAGCCGTGCCCGTGGTCGATGGCGTTGGTGACGAGCTCGGAGACGACCAGCTCGGCGTCCTCGATCAAAGCGCCGGGCAAGGCCCAGTTCCGCAGGGACGCCCGGGTGATGCGTCGCATCCGGCCCACCTGGGCCGCCGAGGGGGCGAACGTCACCTCGAAGGCTCGCCCCACGGCGTCCGCACTTCCCGGTGGAGGACCGGCGGCTGCAACGGAGGTCATCGGACGCCCCCTCAACCGACCCGATACGGGGGTAGGTCTACACGGTGCCCGGTCGGGAGAATCGATACTTCGGCAACGCGCACCCGGACGACGGTCCACTTGGCCCCGGTGGCGCGACGTACCGGGGACCCGATCGCAACGGGCGTCCGCGGGCGCCGATCGTGAACCAGCAGAGTGGCAGCCGGCGTCGGCTGCACGGAGGCCCGCGCCAGCCGCTCGGCCTGCTGCTCGCCGGCGTCCCCGCACATCTGTAGGGGGAGGGGGTTGGCCAGAGGCACCTGCCGGACCGCCGCAGCGGTGCTCACCATCCACCGGCCGGTTCGCCGGTGGACGGTGTGCCGCACGAGTTCGAGGTGGTCCACCTGGGAGGTGGTGGCGTTCTCCACCTGGCCAAGCACCGTCGTGGTGGTGTCGTTCGTGGGTGTGAAGAGGGGCATGGGTACTCCGTCCGGTCGTCCGCAAGACCGATCAGCATGATTGCGGTGTGTACTGGAAGCGCCTCGATCAGTCACTATTCACCCAGAGCGAGGGCCGGTTCGGGCAGTGCCGGATGCGGACTCCTCGAAGAATCCGCATCACGGTCCGGAGGCAAGGCAATGGCACAACCCATGCGGAAACTCCGCCCCGAGGCGTCGCCCGCGGAGTGGTTCGGAAACGAACTGCGCAGGTTACGCCTCGCCGCCAAGCTGTCAGCGACAGCTCTCGGACAGTCGGTCCAGGTCAGCGGCTCAGTGATCCTCAAGATCGAGAAAGGTGAGTACCCCGGCTGCCAGTTGGACCTGGCACAGCTTCTCGACGCCGAACTCGGCACGGACGGCCTCTTCGAACGCGCCTGGCCCATGGTCTTCAACCGCAACCATGCGGATAAAGAGCGAACTGATGCGGATCGGCAGGCCACGAGCAAGGGTGAGGCACCCTGCCCCGCCGCATCAGGGCTCATGCTGGGAGGAGACGAACTGGAATCTCGCCCAGGGAGCCACCAGCCCGTGAACCGACGCACCTTCCTCAACGCCGGCAGCCTCGCCGCCCTCACCCCGACCGACCTCGCGAAGTACCTCGCCTCGGACCCCCAACCACTACTCCCCGACGTCATCCGCACCACCGACATCTCCCAGGTGCACACCGTGGCGAGCGCCATCAGCGGGTGGGACAACTCCTTCGGTGGCGGCGGCATAGTGCGGCACCAGGCAACCAAGGCCATGCAGTGGGCGGTCAGCCTGCTGAACACCCAGTGCCCGACCGACCTGCGCCCCGACCTGACCGCCGCCGTCGCACGCCTCGGGGTCGTCGTCGGCGCCACGGCATTCGACGCCTATGCCCACGACGACGCCACACGGGCCTTCACCTTCGCCGCGGCCTGCGCAGAGGAGGCCGGAGACTGGCACCTACGGGCCAAGGCGTACTCCCTCCTGGCCCGTCAAGCAGTGTGGATCGGACGCCCCGACGACGGCCTGACCCACGCCGAGAAGGGGCTTGTCCGTGCCGACCGGCTCACCGCCACCGAACAGGCCATGCTCCACACCGCCCGCGCCCGCGCCTTCGGCGCAATGGGCAACGCCCGGGACACGATCACAGCCGTCGGACTTGCGGACGACGCCTTCTCCCGCGCATGGCCCCAGGACGACCCGCCACACATGGCCTACTACGACGCGGCCCAACACGCGGGCGACACAGCACACGCCCTGTTCGCCCTGGCAGTCCGGGGCCGGCACACCCCCGGCGGAGCCCAGCGCAGGTTCACCGCCGCCGTCGATGGCCACACGGACGACTACAAGCGCTCGCGCGCCATCTCGCGTACCAAGCTGGCTACCTTGATCATGGTCACCGGCGACCCCCGACAGGCCGCGCAGGTCGGCAACACAGCCCTGGACGAAGTCGGACGCCTCACCTCACGCAGGGCAGCCGACGACGTACGCGAACTCGGGCGAGCAGCCGCCACGTACGCCAAGATCCCGGAAGTCGCCGCGCTGCGCCAACGCGTGGCCACGGCGGTGCGCGCATGACGGCGGCAATACGCACCCCGCAACAGACAGACCGCAGAGCGCTGGCACAAGCCTGCCGGACCGCCGGATTCCCGGGCGCCGAAATGGCCGAACCCCTGCGGTTGGCGGAGAACGAGACCTGGCGGCTCCCCGACCACCAGGTCGTCGTCCGTATCGTCGCGCCTGGTCAAGCCCTCGCAGCAGGGCGAGAGGTGAGGGTGGCCAGATGGCTGGCCGCCAACGACGTCCCCACCCTCCACCCCCTCGACATCCCGCAGCCCGTCGACATCGACGGAGGACGCGCCGCGACCTTCTGGCAACAACTCCCCGACCACCGCCACGGCACGATCACCGACGTGGCCACCGCCCTGCGCGCCCTGCACAGCCTTCCCGCACCGGAGTTCCTGCCCCCGCTGGACCCGTTCGTACGCGTCGCTGACCGGCTCGCCGCCGCGACCACCCTCAACGAGGACGACCGGCGATGGCTCAGCGGCTTGTCCGCGGACCTCGCAGCGGCGTGGCGAGAGCGCCCACCGGGAGCCCCGGACGCCCCCGTGCACGGGGACGCGTGGCCCGGCAACATCGTCCGCACCACCACGGGGCACGTGCTCATGATCGACCTCGAACGCTTCTCCGTGGGCCCACCGGAATGGGACCTGGTGTCCACCGCCGTACGTTTCACCACCACGGGCGCGGTCACCGCCAGCCAGTACGCGACCTTCTGCACCGCTTACGGAGGCCAGGCGGCCGACGTTACCCAGTGGTCCGGCTACGCCACACTCGCCGGCATCCGCGAACTGCGCATGATCACCTACGCCGCCCAGCACGCTGCCCGGCATCCCAAGTGGGCCGACCAAGCACAGCACCGCATCGACTGCCTGCGCGGGCGCCGCGGCCCCCGCCCCTGGCACTGGACGGGCATCCTGTGACCCCGGCCGCCTACCTGCGATGTGCTGCCATTGTCGAACCGGGCGCACGCACCTGAGCGGGTACCGTCCGACGCTTCGTCAGACGGGCATGACGGCCATGAAGCGGTACCAGGGAAGTTGAAGAGGCATGAGCGGCACAAAGGAGATGGCGTAGATACGAGCGTCAGGACCTCGAAGCCGGCGCGTGGTCTCGGCGGCCGGATAGGAAAGTGAGGGCAGGTTCGGGGAGTTCCACAGGCGTCGGCCTGCTGCTGTCGACCGTACGGATCGTGTGATGGCCTGCATGCGCGAGTCGTCTTTCCACTGCGCGTCGTGTAGGCGCAGTTGGGCCATCATCGGCAGGGCCCAGTCCGATTCCCAGCGGATCAGACTTTCGGGGGCCTCGGGATCGGTCAGCGCCCATTCCATGACGTTGGCGCCTTCCCGAATCCACGGGAACAGGCGGGTGATCGCCTGGTTGTGTGCGAGTACGTCCCAGCGGTAGTCGCAGAGGTACGCGCCCCAGGGTTCGAGGCCCTCGACGAAGGTGCGGATACGGGGCGGTATTGGTGTGTTGCCGGTGGGGGCCATGATTTCTTCGGGGAGATCCTGTGCGCCGACGAGGCGGTAGAGGACGAGCCACTCCTCTTCACTCAAGTCGAGAGCGCTTCTGATCTTGGTCAGGAGGGTATTCGAGTGGCGACCCGAGTTTCCGTTCTCCAAGGCGCGGTACCAGCGGCCGGAGACGCTGCAGAGTTCGGCGGCCTGGTCCGTGGAGAGGTTGTTTCGTTCGCGGGCGGCGCGGAGGACACGTGTGATCATGTTCGGGGTTCCAGGTCGAGCGTTCATGGCAGAAGAATGAAGAGATCGTGAATTAGGCCACGCCCCGAACGTGACCTAAAGCGCGGGCGCTCACTCGCGCCTTTCCTTGGTGATGGCTTTTGCTCGCGGAATTATACGGCGCCCGCGCGATCGATTCGTACGGCGTGGAACTGTCGGCTCCCCTGTCCTACGACAGGGGAGAATCTTCGTGGCAGAAAGGCATGGTCAGGCTTCGCCTATCGAGCTCGTGCACGGTAGTCGACGGGGCGTCGAATCATGGATGGTTGATCGTGGTCAGGTGATGGGGAACGCGACTCGTGCAGCGAGCATCAATGACCGCCGGATCGCGGAGTGTCGTCGACGGCACCGAGATCTGTGTCCGGCGGCCCGATGCCGGGCACAAGGACCGGGGCAGGTTCACCTTCGGCAAGAACAAGCAGAACGCCGTCGAATCCGTGATAGTCGCGGACGGCCAAGGCCACATGCTGTGGTGCAGATGAACACTGCCTGGGAGCTGCGCGGACCTCACCACGCCCGCCAGTTAGGGCTTGTCAAGCTCCTGATCGGCAGACGCGGTCGAGCTCCTTGCCAGTCCCGACTATCAGGGCCCCGGCGCCCAGACCTGTGAACGTGTGAACGCGTCTGCCCTCGTGACCAGCTGCCGAGTATCGGTACCGGACGCTGGAGGGCATCACCAAGCCACTGCCCGAACTGCTGGTTGGATCACCAGATCCAACGGCCATGCCTTGAGATACGGGCCTGAGGCCCGCCTATCTGTGGTGAGGCGCCGATCGAGTGTGGTCCCCATGGCATACGGGTGTGATCGGGTCACGTAGCGGAGGTGCCTGGGTGCTTTGGGGACGTGCTGGTCGTGCCCACCCCCGTTCAGCGAAGGCGGCATCCACCTATGCGACGCTTCGGCACTCTCCTCGCGATCTGTCTCGGCGCGGCTCTCTTGGCCGCAGGCACCGCGGCCCCAACAGCTTCGGGCTTGTCCCGAGAGGACATCCCCACACGCACCGTTGCCACCCCGGCAGAACAGACCCAGGCGGAGCGTTGTGTCAACGCCGACCGATGGCCCTTCGTCGTCAAAAATGACACTCGGCAGCCCGCGCTGGTCTTCGACGGGCGCGACTGCAACGGGAATATCATCGGTGTCGTGCCCCCCGGGCAGACCCGAACTTTCGACTTCGGCGAGAGCGCCTACTTCCGGGCGTGACCGTCCGCTTGCACCAGAGACATCGTGCTGCATGCCCCACGCCGGTCCACGCGCAGCCATCGGTAGCGTGCGCCGTCTATTCCCGGCGTACGCCGGTAGCTGGTGCTGCGGATAGCCAACGGCCGCCGGAGTGGGCCCGCGTGGGAGGCAGTGTTTCGATAGTCGCACCAGCCATGGTCGTGCCCCTGGGAGCTGGTGCGGCACCCCTCAAGAGCCGGCTAGACAGGAGGTCGTGAGGGTTCAACGAACCTTCGCGACCGCAGGATCATCTCTGCCTTGAGAGGAAGCGAACCCATGCGTCGACTCACCAAGCTCGGTCTGTCGCTGTCCGTTGTCGCGGGCGGCATGCTGTTGTCTGCGGCCCCGGCTCAGACGGCCGTGGCAGCTCAAGCCATGTACACCTGCCCCGACGAGTCCATCTGCCTGTTCTCGTCGCCCAATGGCAAGGGAGAATCCCTCGCCGTCGGTCAGGACACGCCCCAGCTGGGGGACCAGTCCTGGAACGACAAGGCTCGCAGCGTGAACAACGAGACGTCCACTGACTGGTGTCTGTACCGCGACAACAACTACCAGGGTGAGTGGAAGCGCGTAGCACCCGAGGAGAGGACCAACCTCACCGGCGACTTCGACAAGAAGGTCAGCTCCCTGCGCGCGATGCCCGACGACGGCTGCTGACACATCCACACAGCCCGACTCTGGTCTGCCCCCCGCGCGCTGCGCGCTCGTCGGGGGCATGACCGGAATTCCGCACACACGAAGCTCGTGACCACTTCGCCGGACCACCTCCGTGTCGCACCAGTCGGAGTGCCAGCACGACGAAGGCGACGACGCCAGGGGCGGGCCGTCGGACTCGATGGTCGAGAGCAAGTCCTCCAGGACTGGCTGGTACTGCAACAGTGCTTGTTCTGGCTGCTAGCCAGCTTGTTCGTTGGCCAGGCCGTGAGCGGGGACCTTGCTGATGTCAGGGAGTGGACGGGCTAACTGAGCGCTCTGCATGAGTGGTGTGTGTACCGGTTCAATCGCTGGCTGCCCCGCCTCACTAACCGGCGGCACGGCCCAGACGACCCACCCTGCGCTGGTTGACCTGGCGACGACGTCAGCACCAAGACCGCGTCAGCCACCGCAAACAACGCGGACACTTTCCCTGAGCTGGCCAGCAATCTGCACAAGCACCGTTGCACCCCCGGGGTCCGCGTCGTTGAGTAGTTGGGCAGTGCATCCTCCAAATTTCAGACGGATTCCCGCCGGTTGGGGCGATTAGGGCCTCCGAGTTGAGCGGTGTAGGCGGCGGCCACGAGGAGCAGCCACTCGGTGTCCGCGCGGAGGCCCTTGCGGGGGACGGCTCCTGGGAGGGGCGGAGCGATCTCGTCGGGTAGCTCATCGGCCCGGTGGGCGGCCAGGGCCGCGCGGATGCCTGCCGCCTCGATCGCTGCGGCCCCCGCCTGCGTTGTGGTGTCGAAGGACCGTCGGGCGGCGTCCTGGGCTGTGCGTGATCGGTACGGGCGGAGCGCGAGGATGCCGTCGCTGATCTCGATGACCCGCCGCTGGAGCAGGAAGTCCGAGTCGTTGGGGTCTTCGCCGGTGACGGCCGTGGGGGTGAGGACGACCTCGGGCACCGCGGCGGTCAGGTCGCTCCACAGGCTGCCCAGCGCGTCGTAGCACCGCACTTCCCAGCGGCGGCGGCGGGCCTGACTGATCGGGTAGGCGATGGTGGGCAACGTGAGGCCGAGGCAGAACAGCAGGGCGGCCAGCGCCGGCGCGGTCACGCTGAAGACGCACGGCGCGGCAACGAGCGACGAGCACCTCGCGCCGTCGGGCTCGGGGCGGAAACCCAGGCCGAGCGGGACCAGGATCGTCAGCTTGTACGCCACGTAGACCAGGGTGAAGAAGCAGCCGCCTGCCGCCGTTCGCAGCCCTATACGAAGGCTGGCACGCCGACTCGACCTGGCCTGCCGCACGGTCTGGAGCAGGAAGCCGACGTTGGCGAAGCCGAGGTAGAAGAGAAACAGGAGCGTGTACAGCGCGTACGCCTCCGACGAGCGGTGCGATGTCCGCCCGTATACGAACAGCGTGGTCATCGCGCCAATGGTCGTGGCGAAGAGCACCAGGCAGCGGCGGATGCGCCGCCGTGCTTCGGACGCCTCCAGGTTGAGCTGGAACGAGAGGGTCAGGAGCGCGGCGGCAGCGGCCAATGAGGCGCAGTTGCCCAGCAGCCGGGCGGTGTGCGGCATCACGGTCTCGACGGCGCTCGCGAACGCCGGTGTGTAGCAGGCGAGAGCCAGCGCGAAGGAACCGAGGAAGGCGCTCATCGCCCAAGTGCCGGTCGGCCGGGGAGTGCCTCGGCCGAGAACCCAGTAGAGGGCGGCCGGCACGAGCAGGCACACCACGCCGAGGAACGCGACGTTCATCGCCAACGGAACCGACCTCGCGTGATGGGCTGGGAGAAGAGCGCGTCCCAGCTATCCGATCCCTTGTCCGGTTGACGCGAGGGGGATTCACGCTCGCGATACATGCGGCTGCGGATGACCGTCGCCATCATCTCCGCCTCGCGCTCGTCGGCCGACGAGTAACTCGTGCGTCCCGACATGCGCAGCACCAGCGTGGGACTGGCGCCGATGGCGTGCGCCGTTTCCGCGTCGACTTCGAGACTTCCTGGATGGTCGCAGTACACGTGACTCAGTTCGTGAGCGAGGATATGCCGTTGGTGGTGCACCGAGGTCCCCTCTTCGTAATAGAGGAGATCGGCTGACGGTGTCTCGATCCGGATACCGCAGGGTGCGTCGACGACGCCGATCGTGCTCAACGGGTTCAGCACGATCGGCTTCCCCCGAAGCTTGGCCACCGCGTCACGCAGTTCGCGCGTGCTGAAACGATGAGGCAGGCCCAGAAGATCAACCTGCCTCTCGCACGATTCACGCAGCCCGCTCTCGTCTGCTACGGGCAAAGGCATGACAACAATCCTCTAATTCGACTACGCCCCACAATTCGTCGTGAGTGGCAGTCGGGAGGATGTCAAAAGTGAGCGGAAACCTCATGCCCGCTGGAACTTGGAGTTCCCGCGGTGGGGCCAGTCCCTGCTCGGAGTTCGTGTGCAGGGGATCGGCTACCGGCCGGCGGCGGAGGCGTGGTCCCTTGCGATTGCGGGCCAGTGGGGTGGGGTCGGCATCCCATTGACTGCGGATTCCCGCCAGAAATTCGAGACGGGTTCTGTGACAGATGCCACCCGCGTGCGACCCTGCTCGCTTCGTCGCCCTCGGGTTGTGCCTGACGGCTGTGCTGAGTGGCCTGGTGCGTGTGGTGTCTCACTCGTCGTCGAGCAGCTCGGAGTCGTCGGACTCCGTCGACATGCCCTCCAGTCGGCGGGCCTGTTCGATCACGGTGCTCAGCATGTGCAGGCTTGAGGCGCTGAGGCCGTTGGCGCGCAGGGCGACCCGGCGTACGTCCCGGTCGCGCATGGCGGTGATCACCTGGATCTCCGCGCGCTGCCGCTCGGCCTCGTCCTCGTCGAAGAAGTAACCAGCGTTCACGCCGAAGAAGGCGGCCAGAGCTCGGATGGTCTGCATCTTCGGGTTCGTGTTGGTCCCGGTGCGAAGCTGCTGGATGGCGCTCGCGGAGATGGCGACCCCGGTGCTGTCGCGGATGCCCTGCGAGACCTCCGCGTACGTGTAGGGGCCGCGCCCTGTCGGGTGCACTTCCCGGAACAGGTAGTCGAGCAGCTCCGCGAAGGTGCGCTCGTTCTTCTCGGTCATCTCCAGCCCCTTCGTCCGGGCCACCATTCTATCCATTCCAGTGGTGATCTGTGTCCCATCCCCCGACATTGCAGTTGACTCCCATGCGCAACTGAACTGTACGTTGGCTTCGAGTTTCGTCCAGTGCAGTGTTCTATGCCTGGTCGGGGCGGGTGTGATGAGGCTGGACTTGTGCGCGGGGGTCGCCATATGGTCCTGGTCCCTGCAGGGGCGAGTCACCGGCCGGGGCCACCGGCGGAGGGAGGGGCGATGCACGCACACGGGCCATGACGCCCACAGGGAAAAAGGAGACCGGCGCTCGGGAGCTACCAACTCCTGAGCGCCGGGCCGGCACCCCGAGGGGCGCCGATGCACATCTCGCGGGCGACGGGGCTTCTTGCACGAGAACCGCCGCACCGCGCTCCTACGAACAACGGAGTATCGCATGCTCGCCATGCCGAGCGGAATCCCGGCATGCCCGGACGCCGACCGCCAGCACCGCCTCGCCACCCAGCTCGCCGACATGATCCCGGGCGCGGCCACCGTCCGGGTCAGCCTCACGGACCCGCAGCAGAGGTGGCCCCACCCGCACGCAACCGTCAAGGACGCGGCCGGCAAGACCCTGGAACTGGGCCGTACGACCACCACGGTCGCGGCCCGCTGGATTCTTCGGACCTGGCCCGAGGCGGACTGGACTCGACCGCACACCTTCCACCTGGCCGACGCGACCCTCACCCGCAGCGACCTGATCACCGCCGGCCGGGGCCGCTGACATGGCACGGATACGCACCATCAAGCCGGAGGCATTCGTCTCCGAGTCGCTCGCCGAGGTCAGCGTCGAGGCGGAGCGGACCTTCTTCGGGCTGCTGACCCAGGCCGACGACCACGGCCGGCACCGCGACAACGCCGCGATCATCGCCGGCCTGCTCTGGCCGCTGCGCGCCGAACACACCTCCGTCCACGTCGAGGACGACCTCCACCAGCTCGCGAACGCCGGCCTGGTCTGCCGGTACACCGGCTGCGACGGCCGCCGCTACCTCCACATCGTGACGTGGTCCGCGCACCAGAAGATCGATCGGCCGAGCCAGTCCCGCATGCCCTCCTGCCCGCAGCACCAGGGCGCCGACCGGTGCGGCCAGTGCGGAGGCACCTGCACCAAGCGGGTCGAGGAGCCGCCCACCCCTACCCGAGGGCTCGCCGAGGCTTCGCCGAACACTCCCCGAGCCCTCGATCTGCCCGCGCGGCCCGCCGCGACACCGCGCGGCCACGCCGACCAGGCTGCAACCGCCCAGCAGGACGTCCTCGACGGCACGACCGGCGCCCCTGGTCGCCCTGACTTGAAAACAGCAGGTCAAGGGGGATTCGTCGAGGGCTCGCCGAACCTTCCCCGAAGCCTCGGCGAGGGCTCGGTGCCTGGATCTAGGATCTTGGATCCTGGATCTCCTGTTCCTACGGGGCGCACGGCGCCCGCAGCCACCGCATCGGCCAACCAACTCGTCGGCGAGTACGTCGCGACCTGCACCCAGCGTCCGCCCAGTGACGTGATCGGGCACCTCGGACGCGTCGTCAAGAAGTTGCTGGGCGAGGGCATCGATGCCGAGCACGTACGGGCCGGGCTGCGCCACTTCGCTGCCAACCCCAAGCACCCCAGCGTGCTGACCAGCATGGTCAACGAGGCCATGAACACACGCTCCGGCGCTTTGGCCCGGCCGGGAATCCGGCCTAACGTGCCCGCTCACCAGGCATGGACCAACCCGGCCGACGCTGCCGCCTACGCCGAGGAGCTGTGATGCGCACTCGCAACCGCGAACCGCAGACCCTCGGCAGCGAGGGCACCCTGGGCCGTATGGCCCAGATCCTGGCCGCCCGCAACATCGACCCGACCGCCATCGGCGAACTGACCGACGAGACCGAGCCCTTCTCCCCGCTGGACGCCCTCTCAGCGGGGATGCCCCCGCGTTACCAGGCTGCCGTCGCCGACCACCCCCAGGTCCTGGCCTGGACCCGTGACGTCGCCGAGGCAGCCGTCGCCCCCAGCCGGGGAGCCCGGCGACAGGTCACCACCGGGCCCAGCCTGCTGATGGCCGGAGTCGTCGGCGCGGGCAAGACGCACCAGGCGTACGGCGCGGTCCGCTTGCTGCGGCAGAGCGGAGTCGGCGTGCGCTGGCGCGCGACCACCGCCGCCGACCTGTACGCAGATCTGCGGCCCAGGCCCGGTGTCGACAGCGAACGGGAGCTGGCGGCCGTCAGCCGCTGCCCGCTGCTGCTCATCGACGACCTCGGCGCGGCGAAGGCCAGCGAATGGGTCGAGGAGGTGACGTACCGGTTGATCAACCGCCGGTACAACCACATGCTCCCCACCTTGATCACCACCAACCTGGCGATCAGGGACCTGCGCTCCCACCTCGGCGACCGCGTCACCAGCCGCCTCGCGCAGATGACCACCCGGGTCGAGTTCGCCCCGGTCGACCGCAGACGCCAACGCGCCGCGACCTGATCGGCCGCAGGCCGCCACGCACCTCCCGACCCAGGCATTCCTCCGCCGACGCCCCTGCGCGCGGAGAGCGATCGGAGCAAGCCCGCATGACCACCACGAGGACCAACCCTGCCCGCCACCGGTCACTCGGCGACCACACCTGGCAGGACCAGGCCGTCTGCCAGAGCACCGAGTACAACCCGGTCGACCCCGAGATCTTCTTCCCGGACCCCGACGAGACGGAGAAGATCACCGCCGCGAAGTCGCTGTGCGGCCAGTGCCCGGTCCGCCGAACCTGCCTGGACGCTGCCCTGGAAGGCGGTGACACCGACGGCATCCGGGGCGGGCTGACCGAGGAGGAGCGCGGGCCGCTGCACGAGAAGCTCACCCACCGCCTCGACTACAGCCGTGTCAACGCCACCATCGCCGGGCGAGACGTGCACCTCACCAAGGCCGAGCGCCGCGCGGTCGTCCACGCCGCCTACCGCCATGGAGTGAGCGAGCAGCGCCTGGCCTGGCTCCTGAAGATCACCGAGGAACACGCTCAGAAGCGCTACCGCGAGACCCGCCGCGCCCTACGCAACCGAGAACTGGAGCAGACCACGAAGACCACCCCGCACCCCAAGACCGACGGCGAACGCCCGAGCCGCGAGGACTTCGGGACGGCGGCGTGAGCACCGCGAGCACGCCGCAAGCGGCGGACATCACCGGCTGGGACCGCGCGGTCGTCATCGCCCTGGGCAGCGCGGGCTGCGCCCTGTCCTACGACGCCCTCCAACAGATGGCCGTCGCCATCCACGTCCGCGGATTCCTGACCTACCTCTTCCCACTGGTGATCGACGGGTTCATCGCCTACGGCATCCGCGCCCTCCTGGTGCTCCGCGACGCCCCTCTGCGCGCACGGCTCTACCTCTGGATGCTCTTCGGCACAGCCACCGCTGCCAGCATCTGGGCCAACGCCCTCCACGCGGTCAGGCTCAACGACGAGGCGGTCGCCGGCACCGGCCTCCGACTCGGGGACACGGTGGTCGCGGTGCTGTCCACCATCGCCCCGCTCGCGCTGGCCGGAGCGGTCCACCTCTACATCCTCATCGCCCGGGGGCCGGCCGAGGCCCCTGACCACAGCGACCGCGAAGACCTCGGTCAGGCTGACCAGCCCGAGCACATCGCGGACACCCGGACTGACCAGGTCGGTCAGCAGCCGCAGGCAGGTCAGCCCAGCACCGGGGGGGGGGGGGGGGGCGCCGGGCCCCCCCCCCCCCCCCCCCCCCCCCCCCCCCCCCCCCCCCCCCCCCCCGGGGGAAA
>NZ_JBEHZD010000220.1:0-11881 GCF_040240285.1 Streptomyces sp. HSW2009
GGGGGGGGGGGGGGGGGGGGGGGGGGGGGGGGGGGGGGGGGGGGGGGGGGGGGGGGGGGGGGGGGGGGGGGGGGGGGCGGGGGGGGGGGGGGGGGGGGGGGGGGGGGGGCGCCCCCCCCCCCCCCCCCCCCCAGCTCCGGGGAGCGCCTCGCCCCACCCCCTGCGCAGGGGAAGCGGCCCGCTCCGATAGGCCGAGAAGCGGACCGCTTGGACCCCGCGCCAGGAGGCGCCCCCGCCTAGAACTCGTCGTCGAAGGAGACCGAGCCCTCCACCGCGACCTGGTAGGCCGAGGCGCGGCGCTCGAAGAAGTTCGTCAGCTCCTGGACGTTCTGCAACTCCATGAAGGCGAACGGGTTCTCCGAGCCGTAGCGGGCCGGCAGGCCGAGGCGGCGCAGTCGTTGGTCGGCCACGCACTCCAGGTACGCGCGCATCGACTCGGTGTTCATGCCGGGCAGCCCCTCGCCGCACAGGTCGCGGGCGAACTGCAACTCGGCCTCCACGGCCTCCTCCAGCATCGCCGTGACCTCGCGGCCGAGCTCCTCGTCGAAGAGGTCGGGCTCTTCCTCGCGGACCGTGTCCACCACCGAGAACGCGAACTCCATGTGCATGGACTCGTCACGGAAGACCCAGTTGGTGCCGGTGGCCAGGCCGTGCAGCAGGCCGCGGGAGCGGAACCAGTACACGTAGGCGAACGCCCCGTAGAAGAACAGGCCCTCGATGCAGGCGGCGAAGCAGATCAGGTTGAGCAGGAAGCGGCGCCGGTCCGCCTTGCTCTCCAACTGGTCGAGCTTCTCCACCTCGTTGATCCACTTGAAGCAGAACTGCGCCTTCTCGCGGATCGAGGGGATGTTCTCGACGGCCGCGAACGCCGCCGAACGGTCGTCCGGGTCGGGGAGGTAGGTGTCGAGCAGCGTCAGGTAGAACTGGACGTGCACGGCCTCCTCGAAGAGTTGCCGCGACAGGTAGAGCCGCGCTTCGGGCGAGTTGATGTGCTTGTAGAGGGTGAGCACCAGGTTGTTCGCGACGATCGAGTCGCCCGTGGCGAAGAACGCGACCAGCCGGCCGATCAGGTGCTGTTCGCCCGGCGAGAGCTTGGCGAGGTCGGCGACGTCGGAGTGCAGGTCCACCTCCTCCACGGTCCAGGTGTTCTTGATCGCGTCGCGGTACCGGTCGTAGAAGTCCGGGTAGCGCATCGGCCGCAGGGTCAGTTCGAAGCCCGGGTCGAGCAGGTTCTTCCGCACCTTGACCGCCTCGCCCGCGGTCTCGCTCGCCGCGGCGTCGGGGGCCGGGGTGGCCGGGGTGGTGGCCGGGCTGGTCACTGGCATGCCTCGCAGGATTCGGGGTTTTCGAGGGAGCAGGCGATCGCGTCGGCTTCGACGGCCGCCTGCTGGGCGGGCACCGGCGCCGGCGCGCTGGCCGCCGCCTCCGCGCCGCGCGCCGAGTGGGCGATCCGGGTGGCCGGGCGCGAGCGCAGGTAGTACGTGGTCTTGATGCCGCGCTTCCAGGCGTACGCGTACATCGAGCTGAGCTTGCCGATGGTGGGCGAGGCCATGAAGAGGTTGAGCGACTGGCTCTGATCCAGGTACGGGGTGCGGTCGGCGGCCATGTCGATCAGGGCGCGCTGCGGGATCTCCCAGGCGGTGCGGTAGAGCGCGCGCACCTCCTGCGGCACCCAACCGAAGTCCTGGATCGAGCCGTTCGCCTCGCGCAGCGCGTCCCGGGACTGCGCGTCCCAGACGCCCAGCTTCTTCAGGTCCTCCACCAGGTACGCGTTGACCTGGAGGAACTCCCCGCTCAGCGTCTCGCGCTTGAAGAGGTTGGAGACCTGCGGCTCGATGCACTCGTACACGCCGGCGATGGAGGCGATGGTCGCGGTCGGCGCGATGGCCAGCAGCAGCGAGTTGCGCATGCCGGTCTTGGCGATCTTGGCGCGCAGCGCGTCCCAGCGCTGCGGCCAGTGTGCGGTGGCGCTCGGGTAGTGGTCCGGGTGCAGCACGCCGCGTGCGGTGCGGGTGGCCGCCCAGGCCGGGTGCGGGCCGACCGGGGCCGCGTCGGTGGCGCCGTCCGCACCGGTGCGCGGGCGCTCGGCGAGGTCGGCGGACGCCTCGTACGCGGCGAGCATGATCCGCTCGGCGAGGCGCGTGGACAACTCCTTGGCCTGGGGCGAGTCGAACGGCAGCCGCAGCCGGAAGAAGACGTCCTGGAGGCCCATCACGCCCAGGCCCACCGGCCGCCAGCGCGCGTTGGAGGAACCCGCCTGCTCGGTCGGGTAGAAGTTGATGTCCACCACGCGGTCGAGGAAGGTCACCGCGGTGTGCACGGTGCGGTCCAGGCGCTCCCAGTCCACCGCGTCCAGCGGGTCCGCCCCGTCCGGCACGCCGCCGGCCAGTACGTCATCGCGCAGGTGGGCGGCGAGGTTGACGGAGCCGAGGTTGCACACCGCGGTCTCGCCGTCGTCGGTGACTTCGAGGATCTCGGTGCACAGGTTGGACGAGTGGACGACCGCGCCGGGCTCCGCCGTCTGGTTGGCGGTCCGGTTGGCGGCGTCCTTGAAGGTCATCCAGCCGTTGCCGGTCTGCGCCAGGGTGCGCATCATCCGCGCGTACAGCACCCGCGCCGGCACGGTCTTGACGGCCTTGCCCGCGGCCTCCGCCGCCCGGTACGCGGCGTCGAACTCCTCGCCCCACAGGTCCACCAGGTCGGGCGCGTCCGCCGGCGAGAACAGCGACCAGTCGGCGTCCGTCTCCACCCGGCGCATGAACTCGTCCGGAATCCAGTGCGCCAGGTTCAGGTTGTGGGTCCGGCGCGCCTCCTCGCCGGTGTTGTCCCGCAGTTCGAGGAACTCCTCGATGTCCGCGTGCCAGGTCTCCAGGTAGACGCAGGCCGCGCCCTTGCGGCGACCGCCCTGGTTGACCGCGGCGACGGAGGCGTCGAGCGTGCGCAGGAACGGCACGATGCCGTTGGAGTGCCCGTTGGTGCCGCGGATCAGCGAACCGCGGGAGCGGATGCGGGAGTACGAGAGGCCGATGCCGCCGGCGTGCTTGGAGAGCCGGGCCACCTGGTGGTAGCGGTCGTAGATCGAGTCCAGCTCGTCCAGCGGCGAGTCCAGCAGGTAGCAGGAGGACATCTGCGGGTGCCGGGTGCCGGAGTTGAAGAGCGTGGGGGAGCTGGGCAGGTAGGCGAGCGAGCTGGTGAGCCGGTACAACTCGCTGACGTCCGCCACCGCCTGCTCGGAGGCGCCGTCCGCGAGGCCACAGGCCACCCGGAGCAGGAAGTGCTGCGGCGTCTCGATGACCTGCCGGGTGATCGGGTGGCGCAGCAGGTAGCGGCTGTGCAGGGTGCGCAGTCCGAAGTAGCCGAACCGGTCGTCGGCCCGGCCCACGCCGGACGCGCCGTCGACGCGGGCGTTGGTCTCCGCCAGGAGGGCGTCGAGCCGTGCGGCGTGCACCCGTACGAATTCCGCCGTCTCGTCGGCGATGAGCCCTTCCCGGTGACCGACGGCGACCGAGGCGGAGAAGGAGACCGCGCCCTGCCCGGCGGCCTCCTCCGCGACGGCCCGGGTGAGCAGCCGCGCGGCGAGTCGCGAGTACTGCGGCTCCTCGGCGATCAGACCGGCCGCCGCCTCGGTCGCCAGGGAGCGCAACTCCGCCTCGTCCGAGCCGGGATGGCGACCGCGCAGCGCGGCGGCGGCGACCTTCCCCGGGTCGGTGGCGGGCAGGTCGGCGGTGAGGTCGGTCAGGACCCGCAGCAGTGCGGTCCCGGCTCCTTCGGCCGCTGACACGGGCACGGACTCGCGTGAAACGGGGTCCGCAGGCGCGATGGTCACGGGGTGGCTCTCCCTCGCTCGGCAAGGGGCCACGCGGGGCGGGGCGGCACGCGCGGGGCAGGCCGCGACCGCGGTCTCGGCATGCCACGCAGCGTCCACCGGCCCAACCCGCGGGGCCCGGACGAATACGACGCCCGGCGGCCGGGGCGGCACCCCGGGCCATGGGCGTACTGTCGGCAGGTCCTCGGACTCACGGCGCGCAAAACGGCACACGTACACCGTTGCGGGACAGTTCCGGATTTCCACCGGATTCCCCTGCGGCGACAGCGAGGATGAGCATACATCTTGTGTTGGCCCGGGCATGCGCCCCCACATCTTGTGTCGGATGGGAAGGAATCCCGTACGGATGTGCTAATGCGTGGTGTTCGTTGGCGGCCCGTCGGGCCCGTCATCACGGGCCGGAACGGTTCGGCCGGCGGGTCGCGCATTGGTGGCTTGCCACAGTCCTGGTGTGTTGACCCCCGCCCCGGAGCGGAGTTGGGTGCGTCGCACGCCGTTCACGGACGACGGCGGACATCGGCAGGCGAAGGGGTGGGAATCGGGATGCGCAACACCCGAGCGAGAACGCGTACGGCGCTGGCGGGGACGGCCTGTGCCTGGTTAGCCGCGGGGCTGTTGGCCGGACCGGCCGCGGCGGCATCGACCGCAGGGGCATCGACCGCGGTGGCATCGACCGCGGCGGCATCGGCCGGCGGGCAGCACGGGGCGAGGGCGTGGCACGGGGCGCCCGGCGCGCCCGGCACGGAGCGGGTGAGCCTGGCGCACGACGGCGGCCAACTGGCGCGCGAGTCCTACGGGTACGCGCTGAGCACGGACGGCCGCTGGCTGACCTTCACGACCGACGCCGACCAGGTGGTGCCCGGCGACACCGACGGGCGTTCTGACACCTTCGTCCGCGACCTGGCGACCGGGCGGGTCGAGCGGCTGGCGTTGACGGGCCCCGAGTGGGAGGTCTCCGACGTGTCGGCCAGTGCCGACGGGATGCTGCTCGCCTTCGCGGCCTGGCGCAGGGACCTGCCGCCCGACCAGCCGTGGCAGGAGGACCTGTTCCTGCACGACCGGCGCACCCACCGCACGGAGCGGCTGCTGCCGCCCAACCCGCAACCGGACAAGGGCCTACAGATGCCGGTGATCAGTGCGAACGGGCGGGTGGTGGCGTTCCAGTCGGTCCGCGCCGACTTGGTGCCGGGCGACACCAACGGGGTCGCCGACATCTTCGCGCTCGACCGCACTGACGGCACCATCCGGCGCGCCAACGTCACCAGCGACGGCGCCCAGGCACCCCGGGCGGCGGCCCGGCCGGTACTCAGCGCCGACGGCCGGCAAGTGGGCTTCATCTCCCGCTCCCCGGTGGGCGACCCGGGGCCGGGCGCGGGGGCGAGCGGGGGGCGGAACGCCGGAGCGGATGCCGGTGCGGACGGTCCGGTGGCGGACGGCCTGGCGATGGACGGTCCGGCGGCGGAGGGGCCGGGAGCGGAGAGGCCTGGGGACGCCGGGGCCGTGACGGGTGTGGGGGACGCCGGGGTGGTGGAGGCTGCGGGGCGCGCCGGCCGCCCGGGTCCGCCGCGGAGCCACCCCCAGGACCTCTGGGGCGAGCGTGGCTCGGGGCCCGGCGCCGGGCTGAGCGCACCGCGCAAGCCGCGCTTCGAGCCGATGTACGTGCACGACCTGGGCACCGGCCGGACCGTGGCCGCCAGCGTGATGCAGGACGGCGCCGAGATCGGCGCCACCACCCACGCGCTCAGCGCCGACGGCCGCTTCGCGCTGTTCGCCAGCAAGTCGGCCGTGGTGGTGCCGGGCGACACCAACGGGGCCTTCGACCTGTTCCTGCGCGATCTGAAGCGCGGTACGACGGAGCGGGTCAGCCGCGCGCCTGGGGGCGGCGCGGCGGCCGGCGACTCCCTGTTCGGCCAGTTCAGCGGCGACGGCAAGACCCTCGTCTTCGTCTCGGGGGCCAGCAACCTGGTGCCCGGCGACACCAACGGGGTCGACGACCTCTTCGCCCGTGACCTGCGCACCGGCGAGGTCGAACGGCTCTCCCTGCGCACGGACGGCACCCAGTCGACCACCCCACCGGACGCGTACCTCACCGACGCCCACGCGCGCACGGTGGTGTTCGGCTCCGCCGACGACCACCTGGTGCCGGGTGACACCAATGCGGCGACCGACCTGTTCGCACGGCACCGGAGGGGGTGAGCGCGCTGGAGCCGCGGCCCCGTGACTCGCGTCGGGACGCCCCGGCTCCGTTGGCTCCGTAGGGGCTCCGCGGGACGCTGGCCCCGTCGCTGGGTGTGGGGCGGGCCCGTGGCTCCGTAGTTCCGCGGGCGGTACGGCGCGATGGCCGTACGGGCAGGGCTGGCCGGACAGCCAGTACGGCCAGTACGGCCAGTACGGCCAGTACGGCCCGTACGGGTCGCGCGGGTGGGGTGGGGCCCCGGGCGGCGGGGCCCGGGGCGGCGCGGGCCCGTCGGCGCTGCACGGGTGCCGCCTGCCGCCCCGGCCCTCAGCAGCAGCGGAAGTCGCCCCGGGGGTCGGCGTCGCGCTCGTCCATCCGGCGCCGTTCGAACTCGGCGCGGCTGTCCGGGACCCGCCCGGGATGCTGCTGGCGGGCGTGCGCCACGTACCGGTCGTACGTGCTCTCGCCGGTGAACTCGCGTACGTACCAGCGCATCCGGCGCCCCCAGTGCGCGGCCCGGCGTGCGGTGCGGGTGATCATGTGGGCTTCTCCTTCCCGAAATACCGGACTCCTGCCCGGAGCCCCGGACTCCTGGATTCCCGGGGCTCCGGGGCGCCCGGGCTCCCGGACCGGGCCGGGCCCGCGTAGTGCGGGAGCGGCCCGGCCCCGTCTTCGGTGTCCTGGTTCGCCGTCCTCGTGCGCTGTCCTGGCGTACGGGCCCGGCGCGGACGCCGGCCCCACCTCCAGGGTGCCGCCGTCCGTGCCGTAGGTCACGCGCCGGGGGCCGCCCCGGGCCCGGGGCCCGTACTCATCGGCACCCCAGCCCCATCGGCACCTCGGACCCGGCTGTGCCCCATAAGGCACGGGTGCCTCGGACCCGGCTGTGCCCCGTGACCCACCGGCGCCCCGGGCGCGGGCGGCGCCCCGTACCCACCGGCGCCCCGGGCGCGGGCGGCGCCCCGTACCCACCGGCGCATCGGGCGCGGACGGGTGCCCCTTCAGCCGGCGGCGCGCCCGTCCGTCAGTCGGACCGCCCCGCGCCCGCCGCCTCCGGCTCGCCGCCCGTGCCCGTGCTCGCGGCAGCCGCGGCCAGTTCGGCCTTCTCCTCGCGGGTCGGGATGAGCCCGGCGGGGGCGACGAACTGCGACTTCACGTACGGCGCCTCGTGCAGCCTGCTGGTCTCCGGGTTGCGGACGGCCCGGACGCAGGTGCGCAGCGCGTCCACGATCACGATGACCACCAGCACGGCGAGCAGCGCCGAGAGCACGCCGTCCACCGTCGAGTTGGTGACCACCGTCTGCATCTCGTCCATGTTCTTGGCCGGCGGCAGCACCTTGTCCGCGTCGATCGCGTCCTGGTAGCGGTCGCGCTGGCTGAAGAAGCCCACCTTGGGGTCGCCGGAGAAGACCTTCTGCCAGCTCGCGGTCAGCGTCACCACCCCGTCCCAGACCAGCGGGACGGCCGTCACCCAGGCCCACTTGAGCCGGCCCGACTTCACCAGCAGCGTGGTGCAGACGGCGAGCGCGACGGCGGCGAGCAACTGGTTGGCGATGCCGAAGATCGGGAAGAGCTGGTTGACGCCGCCCAGCGGATCGTGCACGCCGACCCAGAGGAAGTACCCCCAGAGCGCCACCACCAGCGCACTCGCGATCCAGGCGCCGGGCTTCCAGCTCACGTCGCGGAACGGCTTGTAGACGTTGCCCAGCATGTCCTGGAGCATGAACCGGCCGACCCGGGTGCCCGCGTCGAGCGCGGTGAGGATGAACAGCGCCTCGAACATGATCGCGAAGTGGTACCAGAACGCCTTCATCCCCTCACCGCCGATCACATCGGAGAAGATCTCCGACACGCCGACGGCCAGGGTGGGCGCGCCACCGGTGCGCGAGAGCAGCGACTGTTCCTCCACGGCCTTGGCGGCTGCCGCCAGTTGGTCGGGGGAGATGGTGTAGCCGAGGCCGGCGACCGCGTCGGACGCGGCCTGCACGGTGTCGCCGACCACGCCGGCCGGCGCGTTCATCGCGAAGTACAGCCCCGGGTCGATGATCGACGCCGCCACCATCGCCATCACGGCCACGAACGACTCCATCAGCATGGAGCCGTAGCCGATCATCCGTACCTGCGTCTCCTTCTCGATCATCTTCGGCGTGGTGCCGGACGAGATGAGCGCGTGGAAGCCGGAGAGCGCGCCGCAGGCGATGGTGATGAAGACGAAGGGGAACAGCGCCCCGGCGAAGACCGGCCCGTCACCGCGGCCCGCGAAGTCGGTGACCGCGTCCATCTTGAGGTTCGGCAGCGTGACCACCACGCCGACCGCCAGCAGGGCGATCGTGCCGATCTTCATGAACGTTGACAGGTAGTCGCGCGGTGCAAGCAGCATCCACACCGGCAGTACGGAGGCGATGAACCCGTACGCGACCAGCCAGATCACCAGCGTGCTGTGGTCGAGCGTGAAGGCGTCGGCCCAGGAGGACTCGGCGACCCAGTTGCCGCCGGCGATGGCGGCGAGCAGCAGCACGATGCCGATCAGCGAGACCTCGGTGACCCGGCCGGGTCGCAGTACGCGCAGGTAGAAGCCCATGCCGAGGGCGATCGGAATGGTCATCGCGATGGAGAAGGTGCCCCACGGCGAGCCGGCCAGCGCGTTCACCACGATCAGCGCGAGCACCGCGAGCAGGATGATCATGATGATGAAGACCGAGATCAGCGCCGCAGCGCCGCCGATCGGGCCGATCTCCTCGCGCGCCATCTGTCCCAGCGACTTGCCATCCCTGCGCGTGGAGAAGAAGAGCGTCACCATGTCCTGCACGGCGCCCGCGAAGATCACGCCGGCGACGATCCAGATGGTGCCCGGCAGATAGCCCATCTGCGCGGCCAGCACGGGCCCCACCAGCGGGCCCGCGCCCGCGATGGCCGCGAAGTGGTGGCCGAGCAGCACCCGGCGGTCGGTCGGGTGGAAGTCGACGCCGTCGTTGAGCCGCTCGGCGGGGGTGGCCCGCGACTTGTCGACGCGCAGCACCTTGGTGACGATGAACCGCGAGTAGAAGCGGTACGCGATGGCGTACGAGCCGAGGGCCGCCGCCACCATCCAGACGGCGGAAACCTCCTCGCCCCTGGAAAGCGCGAGCATGGCCCAGCCGAGCGCGCCGACGAGTGCGACGCCGGTCCAGATCAGAACCGTCCGCGGCGAGACGGTCCGTGCGGTGGGTGTGCTCACAGCGCCCGCCTCCCCACGCGAGCCGTCGAATCGTCGGCCGAGCCCACCGCGACCTCGCTCGGGCCTGCGCCGGTACGGGGGGTTGTGACCGCGCCGGCACGGGGGTCGATGGCCGGGTCCGGGTCAGTGACCGTGGCCGCGCTCGGGTCCGCGCCGATGCCCGCGCCGGTGGCCGCGCCTGTGGCCATGCCCCGGTACGCACCCGCGTCCGCGCTCCCACTCACGCCCGCGTCCGCGCCCGTGCCGACCGCGATCGGTGGCCGAGTGCCGGCGGCAGCCGGGTACGGCGCGGGCGGGGGCGGTCCGCCTGGTGTGGTCTGGACCAGTTCTCCGGGGGCTCGTACGATCACCTGCATCTGGTTCAACTCCGCTTCCCCACGCCTGCGATGGGACCTGAACGTGCTCGAAATCGTGGTGGTGCCGCGGGCTGACGACATCGCTGTCGACGTCTGTTCCGCGCTCGCTCGTCACGCGGCGACGCCGTCCGTCCTCGCCGACACCGGATCATCCTTCCCTCCGACCTCACCCGTCACGCGCGTATCGCGATCGGCGGTACGGGCTCGATGGGTGGGGCGTCGCGGGCCCGCTGAACTGTCCCTTCCGCTCGCCTGTGCCGCACCGGTCGTCGGTCGGCAGGCGCACATACTGGCCCGCTCGGGCGGCGCAGGGGAACCCTCTTCCCGCCCCGACCTTCATGCCGCCCCGGTACGGAAGGCTGGGGCGCGGATCGGCCTCCCGAGCGACCGAAGAGTTGGCCGGAAAGCGATGGCCCGGGGCATGCGCCCTTGCGGGAACTGGCTCAGACGTGCATGCGGCCGGGTGCCGGGCGGCGCGGAGCGGTAGCCACCGTGGGTCCCCACCCGGTCCGTCGTGCGTGACCAGCCCTCATTCGCCGGCCTCGGCCGTTCCCGGCGGCGCCCCGCCGGTCGTAGGGTATGGCCAGCTATCCGCACGATTGGGGCGCGACGGGGTCGGGGCGCCCCCCCCCTACCGTGGGCGCCCCCCCCCCCGGGGGGGGGGCCCGGGCCCTCCCGGCGGTGACCCACCGGCCCCGGGGCCCGCCCTCCCCCCGCGGGTCGCCCGGGGGGGCCGGGGCGCGCCCCGGGGGGGGGTGGGGCCGCCCCCCCCCCCCCCCGGGGGGGGGGGGGGGGGGGCGGCCGCCCCCCCGACGTACGGTGGCCGCGCCCCACCTCGGGGTGCTGTCCTGTCCCCTCACGGCTGTTCCACTCGTCCCGCTGGTCCCGCTCTCCCCGCTCGTTTTGCTCGTCTCGTTCGTCTCGTTCGTCCGTGGTGGTCGGCGCCCGTCGTGGTCCGGCAGTCCCGCCCCTCGCGCCGCGGGGTCTGGCAGCGCCTCGGGCGCGCGTCAGACGCCGGCCCGTGGCACTGCTCCGCGCCGTACCCCGTGCGACCGCCCCGGTCGTACCCCCCCGTACCGCCCGACCTCCGTCCGTCACCCAGCGCAGGACCCACCAGGAAGGACCCGAAGTCCATGCCCGAGAACGCAGCGTCCGCAGCCGCGACCACGTCGCCCGGCGCGCCCCCGTGGGGCACCGTCGTGATCTCGCCGCACTTCGACGACGCCGTACTCTCGCTGGCCGCCGTGATACCGCAGCTCCCCGGGCCGGTCGTGGTCGTCACCGCGTACGGCGGGGCGCCCGGGCCCGAGGCGACCGTCTCCTCCTGGGACGCGGACTGCGGATTCGGCACCCCGCACGAGGCCCACCGGGCCCGGGTGATCGAGGACGCCCAGGCCCTCCAGATGGTGGGCGTGGCACAGATCACGCTGCCGCACCCGGACGGCCCGTACGGCGACCCCTCCGAACTCGGCCACCTCGACCAGTGGCTGCGCAAGCTCCCCGTCGACACCGACGTACTGGCCCCGCTCGGCACCCGCCAGGACCACCACGCACTCGTCCGCGAACAGGTGCTGCGCACCCGCGCCGAGCAGGGCGCTGCCCTGCCGCTGATCTACGCCGACCAGCCGTACACCGGGCACTCCGCGGGCTGGCACACCGACGACGCCGAGGCGGTGCTCGCCGCCGAGGAGGAGCGCGGCGCGTCCTTCCGCAGCCTGACCGACCGCTACCGGCTCACCCGGCGGTACGAGGTCAAGCTCGACGACGACCAGTGGTCGGCCAAGCGGCTCGCCGTGCAGTGCTACGGCTCGCAGCTAGCCACGCTCGGCGTGGGCCACGGCCCGTTCATGGCCTGGCGCGGCCCGCTGCGCACCGAGCGTGTCTGGTCCCTGGAGCCGCTGTCGGCAGCCTCCTGAGCCGGCGGGCGACGAGCGGCGGAGCCGGCAGGGCGACGGAACGACGGGTGAGGGGCGACAGGGAGCGATGACGGTGGAGCGGTGTCCGCGAGCGGGGGGGGGGCGGGGGCGCGACGAGCGCCCGTGCCCGTGCCTTCGCGCGCGCGCCCGCCCGTACTCCCGTGCCCGCATCCACTTCTGCGCCCGTTCCTGCGACCGCGCTCGCGACCGAGTCTGCGTTCGCGGCGTCCGTGTCGACGCTCCTGCTTGCACATGCCGTACGAGCTGTCGCCCAGACGGCCGCGGGGGGGCCCCCCCCCGGCGCGGGGCGGCCGGCCGGCCCGCGGCGCGCGGGGGCGGCCGCCCCGGGGGGGCCGCGGGCGGCCCCCGGAGCGGGGGGGGCCCCGCCGGCCC